>DAOOWO010000118.1:0-7399 GCA_035371225.1 Bacteroidales bacterium
ATTAATGTGATGATACTAATCTATAACCTTTTAATAATTGTAACCTTTTTTTTCGTGCCGCATTATTTTTATTGGTTGCTGGATTGAGTATTTCTTTTTGTAAGTGCAGGTTATTACTTCGGGCCTGCTGAAAAACACGCAACACACACATTATTAATACAGTATGCTGTCATTTAAGCATTTAAATGCAGGTTTTTTGTCGAAATTTGTTGAATAACCGTGCCTTTCAATATTATGTGAAACAAACAAATACATTTTCTTTAATTTGGTTGTACAAATTTTATGTTTTGTGTCACATGAATGTTTTACACGGAGTGTGTTTATGCCGATTTGAAAAATATCCGCCACGGCGGATAGTCCAAACTTCTTTTTACTTGTTTGTACTATTTATTTTTCTATCGGCATAACCAAATGAGAAATATCAATACGTCCTATTGGACTAATTGATATTTCAATTTGGTATTATTAGCCTGATGCGCGCCATCTTCTTCGTTGACTTCGACTCGAAGTATTTTTATACATCTTCGTCTTGTTACCTCAAATCTGGCGCACCTCAGACTTTTTCAGCAGACCCTACTTCTTTTTCCAGGTGGAAGACACATCTTTCAGAAAAGCGGATTTTTCTCCTGTAATCCGGTCTATTTCGAGGTTTATCAGCTTCATGGCTTCTGCTTTGGTAGCTATTTCAGGTATGGTAAAAGGTAGTTTTACGTTATGGATTAACAACACTTCAAGCAGGAGCAGACGAGCTTCCTGAGCCTTCTGGATAGAAAGTGCCAACACCCGCAGCGATTCCACCGGAGAATGGAAGCCCATACTATTGGCAGCAGCTACCCAGTCCCAGTGCCATTGCGCGGAACGTATCAGTTGATGAATGAAATTCATTTCATTATCGGAGGCGCCGTTATCATAAGCGAGTTTACAACCCAAATGCACTATGTAAAGGTTTTTTTCTGCGATACGTCTTATTTGTTTAGTATTGTCCTGTATATCATACACATTTTTGAGCAGGGTGGCTTCGCTTTCGCGGTGGCACACCTGGCATGATCCTGAAATGTTATTCAGAGGGCTTTGTATTTTGTGATCGGTAAATTTTATACCGCCTTCCCTGCGGTATGGCATGTGGCAGTCGGCGCAGGCCACCCCCCGCTGGCCGTGTATACCGGTCTGAAACATCTCGAAATCGGGATGCTGTGCTTTTAATACCGGCGTTTTGCTTAGGGCATGAATAAAATCAATATGATTGACTTCATTATAATACTTTTCCACGGAATCAGCGGTCTGTCCTTTGCCCCATGGAAAAGTCAGGTATTTGCCTTCTCCTTTGAAGTAATACTCCACATGGCACTGTGCACATACCAGCGAACGCATTTCCTGGTGAGTGGCCGTGTTGATATCCCTGCCCGACCGTTCATAAGCTTCAATCAGCGCAGGCCTTGTGATGCGGAGGTCCATGGTTTTGGGATCGTGACAGTCCTGACAGCCGATAGGGTTTAGTACTTCTTTTCCCAGGTCTTGCCATTTGCCGCGATAAAAATTTGCTATTCCCATTTTATCCATCAACCGCGGCACATCGGTGCTTTTACAGGTCCAGCATGTGGCCGGCTGTGGGTAATTTGTTCGCAGAGTATTTGTAATATCCTCAATGGCATGATAATGGCCGCGTCCCTGCTTGTAGTCGCTGGAAAAAGCATATCCTGCCCATAATACCACGAGTTCGGGGTGCTTCTGCAGGTAATCAATGGTGGCTCCTCCGCCGTGTTTGCTGGCAAAGGTAGTGTCGGTGGTGGCAATATAAGTATCATACTCCCGTGGGTAATTTTCTCCCCACACCGCATTATCGGGCTCCCATTCGGCAATTTCTTTTACAACTTGAAAATAAAGCTTTGATTCGCTTCTCCTTTCGATAATGGAGGATGCAAAAAGCCCGATGAGAAAAACTACAACGGTTGTCACGAAAAATAATATCCAGGATACCCAGGGACGTTGTTTGGTTATTTCGCGTATGCTTCTCATAGTATTATTTTTTTAATTGTATGCTTTGACTGTTTTCTTTTCCTTTGATGAGCCGGGAAGGGATGATCGGTGATAAACGCGGAACCAGCGCCGATGGGTAAGCGCTAAGACTATTAACTGTCCCGTGAGGTACTTCGCGGTGGCAATCCCAGCAACGATGCCCTTTGCCTTCACGGTAATTTTCTCCGGTGACCTCTGTAAGTGACACCATACTTACCATATCACTATGGCATCGTTTACAGTTTTCCTGAACCACATTTATACCGGCTTCCTTGATTTGTATAACTTGCGGTTCCAACCGTAATGTAAACATGGTAGAATGGCGAAGTCCATCTTTGGCTTTAAAGTAATATTTGTTTACAAAATTGTTGTGTGGCACGTGGCAGTCGTTGCAGTTGGTAGCCCTGAAATGGCTGCTGTGTGCCCACGAGGCATATTGCGGATACATCACATGGCAGTTGATGCAGGTTTTAGGCTCGTCTGACAAATAGGAGGCGGCGTTGGATATATATAATACAAAAACCCCTAACCCAAAAAAAATTCCGAGAAGAATAACAACAATAGTCTTCCAGTTTTCAGGAGGAAAGAAAATTTTTAATATCTTTTTCAAGAAAAATTTTTATTGTAAAGATATTATAAAATTTATCAATTTGAAATAGTCATATTGTTTTTTTTGATGCTGAGTATCAGTAAATCGGTAATGATTTTTTTGCGTTCCTGCATAAATTTTTCAAAATCATGTTCATTCATGCTGTTTTTTTCAAGGATTACCGGTTTTATGGTGAATGGAAAAGTGATGAGCGAGATCATGTTAATGTAGAACTGTGTAGGATTATAGCTGCTGATGTTTCTTTTTTTCATGGCCATGACAAATTGGCTTGCAAAGTTTCCTGTGTCATATAAACTTTGAAAAATCTGTAGTTTTTTAATCTTTTCGGGGTTGCGTTGTAACACCGACAGCACAAAATAGGTGAGACGGGGATGTTCCTGAAGAATGTCTATGTATTTGCTGACATATTCTTTTATTTTTTCTTCCAAAGGCAGTTCGGAACTCAAAATATTATTCAAACTGGGAGTGTATGCTTGCAAAAGTTCCGAAAAAATCGAGTCGAAGAGGTTTTCCTTACTTTTAAAATGATAGTTCATAAGGGCGATATTGATCTTGGCTTTGCCTGCAATATCGCGGATGCTGGTTCGTTCAAACCCCTTTTCGAGGAATAGTTCCAGCGCTGCCCGTTTGATTTTTTCTTCGGTTGTAATCATGATGTTTCAAAGATAAGAAGAATTAAACAATGTTTAATACGGTGTTTAAAAATTTCTTAAAGCCCATTATTGGCCTTGTTTCTTGAAAATATGATAGGCAAAATATGCTGTTAGTTATTGTTTATAAAGTCTTCCCTGCCATGTGCTAAGTTCTTTCATCCGTTGTTCGATGAGTTGCAACACCCGGTCGGCACGTATAAGCCCCCAGGAGCTTACCTGCAGAAAACGTGGAGGGACTTCACCCGAAAGACGTTCTACAATAATAGCAGGATTTAGCCTTTCCAGAAAATTTATTATAAAGGATATATACTCTTCCAGTTTGAACAAAGTAAACTGCGAAGGGTTTTTTATGTATTCATCAGCCATCACAGTGCCTTTGATAATTTGTAACTGATGCAGTTTGATGCTGCTAACCGGCAAATTCGAGATAATCTGCGCCTCATCCAGCATATCCTGTATGCTTTCGCCCGGCAACCCGAAAATAAGGTGTGTAGTAGTGAATAGCTGCCGTTCGGCAGTTTTTTTTATGGCAGCAACTGCCGTTTCAAACGTATGTCCGCGATTGATGCTTTCCAGTGTTTTATTGTAACAGGATTCAATGCCATATTCGATCGAAACAAAGTGCTTTTCGGCAAGGAACCCGAAATAATCCAGTTTTTCCTCATCGATACAGTCGGGGCGCGTGCCTATGGCTATGCCCGAAATGAAGGGGTGTGCCAGGGCTTCTTCAAAGATTTTTTTCAACTGCGGAAGTTCTTTGTAGGTGTTGGAATATGGTTGAAAATATGCAATATATTTGGTCGCCCGGCGGTAACGGAATTTGTGAAAATCAATACCCTCGTTGATTTGTTGGGTGATGCTTTTTTCAGGACGGCAGTAAGATGGGTTGAACGCATCATTACTACAATAGGTACACCCCCCCGTACTCATAGTTCCGTCGCGGTTTGGACAGGTAAAACCGGCGTCGATACTGAGTTTCTGAAGACGGCTCCCGTATTTTTTTATGCAGTAGCTCGAATAGGCATTAAATGGCCTGTTGTTGCCCCATGGATAGGTATCTATGGTGTCGTTTGCCAATTTATGCTATTTCTTCGATGGTTTCTACGTAGTATACGCCCCTCTCAGCCAGGCCGTTCAGCATAAAATCAACACATTCGGGATAGTTCCCGATGTATTCCGGAACGGATAAGCCCTTTTGTGTATACAATCCGCCGGCAATCATACGCAAGGCAACGGTGGCGGTATAACCGGTTGTCCGTGCCATGGAATGTGTCTGTGTTTCTTCATCATAAAAGTCCAGCAAATCATAGGTATAACGCAGTTTTTTACCGTCTTTTTTACCTTCCACAATGACTTTCATGATGGTAAGGTCTTTTTCGCCTTTTTTCAGTTCCCACATGGGAAACAGCAGTTTTGCCGTTACATCCATAGGCTTTATTTTTATTCCTTTTACTTCAATGGTGTCCTGGCTGAAAAATCCTGTTTGCCGGAGCACTTTCATCAGCCCGATGTGTCCGGGATAGCGCAGGGTTTTTTCTTTGATATTGGCTGCTTTGATGGTAACACCAAGCGACCGTATGCCATCGCTGTTGAACGCCTCCAGGGTGCCAAGACCTGGAAAATTCAGCAATTCTGCATCCGACAAGGCTTCTTTGGTTACAGGTTTGTAGTTTTCAATGTATCGTGCAGGTCTGGTATATTCCTCTATCACGTCAATGGGCGAAAATACCGCTTTATATTCGTAAGGATATTCGCGGATTTGCGGCAGTCCGCCCACATAGGTAAGGCAGGTTTCCGTTTCGTCTAGCTGGTGGTGGGCGTAGCCCGTGAGAATGTGCATCATTCCCGGAGCCACACCGCAGTCCATGATAGCTGTAACATTTTTCTTTTTTGCGGCTTCGTCAAGAATGAAAGGGTCTTCAGGAAAAAAAGATATATCCACCACATTTTTTCCGGCTTCGATGATAGCTTCCAGTGTCTGAAAGCCCATGTAGCCCGGTACTGCGTTAACGACCATATCATATTCCAAAACGGTTTTTTTTACCGTTTCAGGCCGGCTAAGATCTTGTTGAATTGTTTTGATTCCGAATGAATGCAAATAATCAAACATGGCAGTATTGATATCCGCCACTGCCACCTGCAGGTTTTCATCTTTTGATAGGTCGATAGCCATTGGGCTTCCAACAAGGCCGGCGCCGAGAACAATGATTTTCATGATAAATAATTTGATACAAAGGTAAGATACCGTTTTGAATTTAGACTAAAATTGTGATTTTCAACGATTGCTTGATTGATGATTAAACAAATTTTGATGACTGTCATAAAACAAATTCTATTGACCGATTTTGGTTTAATGATTTTTCTGATGCCAGCGCTTCTGTTTCGTTCCCTGGTATAAGGTTTTGTGCAATAACTGCAGAAATTGTCAATGCAGTCCTGAATTGTGAAAACGGTACTCTTTGTTCTTTCAGATGACTATGATGGAATGAAGATTTCAGGTTCGGAAATAGCTAATATCTGGGTTGTCAAAAAGATCAATTTTCCGGCAGGAGATCATCGAAATGTCCTGCAGAAAAAATATTCTACTCTTTTTTTGTTTTTTTATTGAATTTAATTGCTCACGGCAAATAGCTCCAGATTAATAACCTGTATTTTTGCAAAAAAATAATGATTTTTTATCCCGAACTCAAGTTAATATTGATATGAAAAGCCTATAAAAAGAAAAGCTGATTTACATTTTGATAAACCTTTTTGTTTTTGTAATCCTTCCATTGGATGTCTCTATCAGGTAAATTCCTTTCGGGAGATCTTTTATGTCAATCCAGGTGCGGTTTGTCTCCATATTTTTTTCATAAAGTATAGCCCCTAAAATCGAGATAAGCCTTAGTGTAAACTTAGTTCCGGGGAGGAACTCATAGCATTGCATATTGAGAATATCCTGTGCGGGGTTTGGATAAATTCTGAAATCAATTTCTTTTTCGTTTTGGTCATTGAAAGTAGCAGGATTATTATAGGTGTTAAAAAGATATCGCCTTTGGGGTCTATAATTGAGGAAGTAAAAGCTACATATGCTCTCTGGTTGTCGGATGCCAGTCCGAGATATTCACCGAACCATGACCCAACAGGAGTTTGCGGGGATGAAAACATATTT
Organism: Bacteroidales bacterium; assembly: GCA_035371225.1. Lineage (GTDB taxonomy): Bacteria > Bacteroidota > Bacteroidia > Bacteroidales > CAIWKO01 > CAIWKO01. The sequence goes on from DAOOWO010000118.1 coordinate 6,431, forward strand.
GAATTGATGGAAACATTGGCGCTGAATGTCTGTCCCTCATCTGTACTGCTGGTAAAGTATACATCCCAGAGCATATCAGCAGGGCTGTTTCTTCTATCATACCAGGCAATGTCAATTGTGCCATTGGGTTTCACTTCCATCCACGGCATCACCTGGTCGCTTGTCGTATTGTCATCGTTGAGTTTAATTGGTTGTGACCAGGTGTTGCCACCGTCAACGGAAGTCCTGAAAGAAATATCCGATTCATCGTTGAGCGAAACATTGTTTCTTTCCGCATATACGAGGTATAGTTTATTGGAGTTCGACGGGTGTGTTCTTATAACAGCCGCTCCTTTGGCACGGACATCGGATCCGTTGTTCAGGTTGATGGGTGGCAGGATTATGGTGTCAATAGCTATATCTGTTCCCCATGTGGCACCTCCGTCGGTTGACTTGTCCAGAAAAAGCACACCATTGCCACCGGTCTGAACATTATAATTTATCCATACCATATAAATCGTTCCATTGGGGGCAACGTCGTGAACTGGCATATTTCCCATATTGTTTGCAAGTTCATTCACCCTTAATGCTGATGAAAATATCTTTCCGCCATTTGATGAGGAAGAGAAATAAATGTCGCTGGACGGTACCGGCATATTCCATCCCCGGTCCTGAATCCATGCCAGGTATATGTTGTTGTGGTACGGACTGGCAGTATGTCTGTCGCATCTTATCTGGCAGCGGTCATTGAAGCGGTAGTTTGGGTCAGGGTTGCTGACGGCAGAGTTTTTTATATCTACGGTCACCGGAGTTTTCCATGTTGTTCCTCCGTCAGTGGATTTATGAACATACAACCCGCTTACCGGACCTGAGTTCCAATTGTAATCCGTTGCTATATGTGCCACAAATATATGCCCTGAGTCATTGCCGGATACCGTTGGATCAAAAGCATCTAACATTGCTATACCGGAGATGGAGTTTGTTGGCATT
>DAOOWO010000119.1:0-3709 GCA_035371225.1 Bacteroidales bacterium
AGAACCCTTTGCGGATAAGATAGGAATGATCAAACCAGGTTATATGCCGGTCTCTGAACTCGCTTATCTGAGTCAATACGGTTGCGGGATATGGCCCAAAGAAATCCAAAGGAATTAAAACGCCAACGCCAATATCAATGCATAGATCGCGTTTAATTGGCAGCTCAAAACTTAGATTAAACTCGTTGGTGAGATCTTTTGCTATGTTTGTTTTTATTCCGTAATGCAGGGGGCATGTGTCAAGTGCCGCGAACATATTATTTCTCCGTTGTATTTTTTTATCCATTTCAGCAGCATATTTTTCAGCAGAAATATGCTTATAAAACGGATCGTTATGTTGTTTGGCCTCAATGATAAATTCTGTTTTGGAAAGTTTTTCGAATTCCTGATAGCTCATAACCCGGAAGCTCTGTATAGTGTCTGATTTAACAGGAACGGTCCTCTCCTGGTTTTTAGAAGGCATAAAAGCAGCCGGCCCGGACAATACCAGGCTTTTCACATCGGCAGGAAAAACAGTATCTGCATCAACCAGTAAAAAACCGGCAGTTATTTTTGAAATTTTTGATTTGTGCAAAATATAATTACTATCAACCCAACCAAATTCATTCCCTTCTTTAAATAATAAGTATTTGTTTATCATGCCAGGAACAGGAGTTGATGTCTGAAAGACCACAACCGTGTCTTCATTTTTATATGGCTGGGCAGATGTTGAGGCGCTGATAAACAAAACTACAATTAATAAAATTAAATAGTTTTTCATTATAAGTCATTTTGGTTTAACAAAATTAAAAGTCATTTTTAAAAACGAAATCATCGTTTCTAAATATTTATACACCATTTTTTGTTTAAAAATTAAACAAAATGCAATATTATTAATTTTTTTATTTCAACACAAATTTTTAACCTATTAATCCGGGCGCAACTGTCTAACACAAATAGACCGTCATAAGCCGCCAAACAGGCTTAGTATCCTGACATTTCTCAAATAATTTTTTTTTTGCAAAATTTTCAGCAAGGAATATTTTTTTACTGTTAAAATATTTTTTAAGTTTGAACAGTCGTTCATTTTTTATGAAATATTTTAATATCCGATAAATTTTTTTATAAATCAAGAGATTATGGCCGCATTTATTTATGAAAAACCTATTCAAATCGAAAAGGACACCACCCGATACAGGCTTTTAACCAAAGATTACGTTGAGCTTGTGGAAGCAGGCGGAAGAAAAATACTCAAAGTTGATCCGAAAGGTCTGGAACTTCTTGCAAAAGAAGCAATCTTTGATCTTTCATTTTTTCTCCGGGCTTCACATCTTAAAATGCTTGCCAAAATACTTGATGATCCCGAAGCCACAGACAATGACCGCTTTGTGGCTTATACCATGTTGAAAAACACCGTCATTTCAGCCGAAGGTGAACTTCCCTGGTGTCAGGATACCGGAACGGCAATTGTTATTGGAGAAAAAGGCGAACAGGTGTGGACCGGCGGCAGGGATGCCGAAGCGCTGTCGAAAGGTATTTACACCACCTATCAGGAGAAAAACCTGAGGTATTCGCAAGTGATACCCTATACGATGTTTGAAGAAAAAAACAGTTGTTCGAATATGCCCGCGCAGATAGATATTTATGCCACAGAAGGCAATTCTTATAAGTTTCTTTTTATTACCAAAGGCGGTGGGTCGGCAAATAAAACCTTCCTCTACCAACAAAGCAAATCGCTGCTCAACGAAGAGTCGCTGGAAAAATTTGTCCGTGAAAAAATCCGTGATCTGGGCACCTCTGCCTGTCCGCCTTATCATCTGGCTTTTGTTATTGGCGGCACCTCTGCCGAAGCCACGCTCACAGCCGTAAAGAAGGCTTCCGCTGGCTGTTACGACCACATCCCCACCACCGGAAATGACAGCGGAAGGGCTTTCCGCGACATCGAATGGGAAAAAAAGATTGAAAAAATTTGTCGTAATTATGGTGTTGGAGCACAGTTTGGCGGCAAATACTTTGCCCACGATGTACGTGTCATCCGGATGCCGCGCCATGCCGCTTCATGCCCTGTGGGTATGGGTGTTAGCTGTAGTGCCGACAGAAATTTAAAAGCCTACATCGACGAAAACGGCATCTTTGTGGAAGAACTCGAAAAAAATCCAGGACGTTTCCTGCCGGCACAGGCTCCGGAGCTTGAAAAAGCCGTGGACGTTAATTTAGACAGGCCCATGAAAGAAATACTTGCCGAGCTCACCAAATATCCCGTCAAGACAAGACTGAGCCTGACCGGAACGCTGATTGTTGCCAGGGACATTGCCCACGCACAAATAAAAAAACTTCTTGACGAGGGTAACCCCATGCCGGAATATTTTAAGAATCACCCCATTTATTACGCCGGGCCGGCAAAAATTCCGCAAGGCATGCCATCAGGAAGCTTCGGACCAACCACAGCGGGCCGGATGGACTCTTATGTGGACCTTTTTCAGCGCCTGGGCGGCTCGCTGATTATGGTAGCCAAAGGAAACAGAAACAGAGCAGTGATTGACGCCTGCAAAAAATACGGAGGGTTCTTTCTTGGATCGATAGGTGGCCCGGCCGCCCTGCTTGCTGCTGAAAATATTAAATCTGTGGAGGTGGTAGCCTTTGAAGACCTCGGTATGGAAGCGATCAGAAAGATCAGGGTGGAAAATATGCCGGCCTTCATTCTTACAGATGACAAGGGAAATGACTTTTTTGACGAGTACAATAAATGAGGTTAATGAGTGTATGGTACTCTTTATTTACCACGAAAAACGCAAAGGTTTTCACTAAGAAAAATTTATTTTTATGAATCGGAAAGATAGTAATTCTATAGCTCTTTATTTCCGCCACGTGGACTTTGTGATGTATTTTGTGCTTCCTTTGTGGTAAAAATGATGTAATAATTAATTTATACAAGTAAAATAATGAGGGTTGTTGTTCAAAGAGTTAATGATGCATCTGTCTTAATTGATCATACCGAAAAGCGAAGCATTGGTAAAGGATTGCTTGTATTGTTAGGCATTGAAGATGCCGACACAGATGAAGATATTGAATGGCTGTGCGGGAAGATTGCACGCCTGCGGATATTTAATGATGAACAGGGGGTGATGAATCTTTCCGTCCGTGATATTTCCGGCGAAGTGATGGTGGTCAGCCAGTTCACGTTGCATGCCAGCACAAAAAAAGGAAACCGACCCTCGTATATTCAAGCAGCCAAACCCGATTATGCTATCCCTTTGTACAATAAATTCCTGCATAAAATGGAACACGAAATGAACAAAAAAGTAGTTTGCGGAGAGTTCGGGGCTTATATGCAGGTATCCTTAATCAACGATGGCCCGGTGACCATAATTATAGATACAAAGGACAAAGAATAGTGCGGTACTTTACGCCTTTATTTGTCAACATTTACCAGCTTATACACCGGATTTCCCATTTTTAGCGCTGCTGCATAATCTATCTGATGTTTGCCGCTTGGATTACCTGCTTTCACAAAAGCATCGTCACATTCGCAAGCTTTATCCACCATGTCGTGACTTGCTTTTTCAATAGCCACAATATCCGTAGAAGCCAAAATGCCGATATTTACAAGAAAAGGCTTGGGGGCAGTACTGGCGCAATCACAGGATTTTGAAATGTTTGCCAGGACATTAATATAAACCATCTTTTTTTGTTCGGTCAATACCCGTGCATATTCTACCAGGTGCTCCAG
>DAOOWO010000119.1:3809-7393 GCA_035371225.1 Bacteroidales bacterium
CCCCATGCTGACATTTTTTATAGCCCCGCCAAAGCCCGCACTCCCATGCCCCTTAAAATGAGAACAGATAACATAGGTATCATAATCAAAAAAATGCGATCCGGTGTATATCGTATCAAAATGCTTGGTACTGATTACTATGCCGGTGTCTCTCTCCGAATCAAGAATATCTATCGGCGCATAGGTAAACCCATGATCTTTGGCCAATTGTATATGTGACTTGGTATAATGTCTCTTACTGACATACAGCACGTTGGTCTCCACCAGGGTAGCTTTCAGTTTTTCCACCAGAGGCTTCATCATTTCTGCCGGCAGGTAGTTCTGGTTTCCCTCCTCTCCAAAATGCACTTTAAAAGCTACCTTGCCGCTGACCTCGCTCTCTATAAAAGAAAAAACTTTTAGCATGCCTTCTGCACTAATGTCTTTGGTGAAATAAACCAAAGACGAATCGGCCTGTCCGAATACCGTATTGATTATTAAAACCCCGATTACGTTTAAAATAATTTTTCGCAACATGTCCTCCTAATTTAATTGAGGACAAAATTATTACATAATGGGATGATAACAAAATATTGCCGGGCTGTAATAATGCTTTCGTAAACCGCTGTTTTCATTGGCTTTTATCTTCACCGGTTGTTTTTAACATAACAGGTCACGTATTAATTGCGCTGTACTAAAGGTTATTTTTTTACCTTTATATAAAAAAGGTAGTGCATTTTGGTGATTTTAACTGATATTTTATAAATTTGCTAACAACTGTTTTTGTGCGATGAAGGTTAATGAATCAATAAACGCTATCATGCCGCAAGTTTCAAAACACAAATTGTAATCACCAATTGCCAGGAAAAATCTTTACCAATATTATTAAGTTTTATGATATTAAAAAATCTTCAATCTCTTTATAAAAAAATCTTTCTTTTTCTAATTATTTTTTCCGTCAACACAATTTACGGCCAGGGATATTATAACCAATGGTTTTTCGGCGAAGGGGCAGGACTGGATTTTAATTCGTGCCACCCGACTACAATTGCCGGCAACGTGCACTCCATTGAAGGATGTGCCTCAATATGCGATTACTATGGCAACCTGCTTTTTTATACCGACGGGGTCAGTGTGTGGAACGACAACCATGTGTTGATGCCAAATGGCAGCGGGCTGCTGGGGCACCAAAATGCCGCCCAGTCATCGTTGATTGTTCCCAATCCCGGCGATTCCAACCAATATTATATTTTCACAACTCCATGGTATAATGATACCGGCGCCTTAAGATATTCAATTGTTGACATCACTCTTGACGGAGGTCATGGCGACGTAACGGCAACAAAAAACTTCATGCTGCATCCTGTCTCGGAGGAACGTGTTACCGCTGTGCGCGCAATTAATGGTACCGATTTTTGGATACTCGGCCATGAGCCCTCAAACAATGTTTTTTTTGCTTACCTGCTTACCGCTACCGGACTCAATCCTGTTCCGGTGTTAAGCACTGTGGGTGTTACTCATCCGGATATATTTGCCAACCAGGGTTATCTCAAGCCTAATCATCATGGAGATAAAATTGCCATGTCGGTCTGGTTTCCCCATCATCTGGAAATTTTTGATTTTGACAAAACCTCTGGAGTAATTTCTCATCCGGTTACTTTTCCAACCAGCCTAATTGCTTATGGATTGGAATTCTCACCCGACGACAACCTGCTTTATTTCAGCGGCCTCACCGCCTGCGATCTTTACCAGGTAAACATGAATGCCGGCAGCGACAGCCTGATTATTGCCTCCACCACCCTGATAGCAAGTCCTCCGGGATCTACCTGTGCTTTACTTTTGGGGCCCGACGGCAAAATTTACGCCGCCAAATATGGCGAAGCCTACCTCGGGGTAATCAACAATCCCAATGCTCAGGGACTTGCCTGTAATTACGTGGACAACCAGATTTTGTTATCCACCGGCATTTCACAATCGGGCCTACCCAATTTCTTCGAAATGAATGTTTGTACCCCGCCTAACATCAATCTGGGTAACGACACCATCCTGTGCATAGGGCAAACCCTTACCTTATCAGTTGGCCCGGCAAATTCATACTTATGGTCCGACAGCACCACGGGCCCGTCAATTATGATTACTGCCCCGGGGACTTACTGGGTAGAGGCATGCAGCGCTCCCTGCCTGGTCAGGGATTCGATAACAGTTGATTTTGTATCTGCTGCGGTCACCCTGTTAACCAACGACACCGCGATTTGTGCGGGACAGTCCATAATGCTCATTGCCGCAGGGATGTCGGCCTATACGTGGGCGCCTCAGGCATCTTTAAACCTTAGTTCCGGGGATTCTGTAATAGCAGAGCCAACGTCGACCACCACATATACGGTTACGGGGTCATCAAGCGGATGTTATGATACCGGCACCGTTACCATCATGGTGCATCCGCTACCGGTGATTGCCATCGATACCGTAATGCCGGGTTGCCCCGGCATGGATAACGGCTCTCTTACCGTTACGGTAATTTCCGGCACATCTCCTTATGTTTATTGGTGGAACACCGGCGACAGTATACCAGGTCTCAACAATCTTACTAATGGAACGTATACCGTAACCGTGAGCGATGCTCACCAGTGCTCCGTATTCCATACCATTGATTTAAACATAATAGCTGACTGTAGAGATCCTGTTGTCTATGTTCCCAATATTTTTTCGCCCAACGGCGATGGTATTAATGATGTCATTTATGTTCACGGCAGGGATATTCAAATTGACTGGATTATTTTCGACCGCTGGGGCGAAGAAGTTTTTGAATCTAAAGATATTTCTTCGGGCTGGGACGGAACTTTTAAAGGGAAAAAAATGCCTTCCGATGTGTATGTGTACCGGCTCATCGTAACATGGGCCGATGGCACCGAAACCCGGAAAAAAGGCAACATTTCACTGGTCAGGTAATCAGGGGTTAGGTTATTTTTTCTTGTCAACAATTTCAAAATTCACCGACAAGTGCTGTCCTTTCTGATCCACCAGGGTTAGCCGATGTTTGCCGGCATCGGGCGCAAGCGCCATTTGATGAAAATCGCTGGTACTGCCTATAAAAGTATTATCGATATACCAGAATAGTTTTATCCCTGCCACGTTGTGAGCCGCTTTAAACACGACCTTTTCGCGTTCCCCGTTGAGGTCAACAGGTATATAAATGCGGCTGTTATTTTTAGGATAGATCATATCAGGACCGGCACCTGCTTCCTGTGGCAGGCAGTCGTCGCGGTAGGGCGGCAACACACGGTAAAACGGATTTTTCGACTTATAAAAATACTCCATTACCGGTGGCAGCACAAACCATTTTTGAAAACGAATAGCCGACACCGATTCACAATCGCTGTTCACGCGCCACTGCCCGCTGGCATCGAGTTTAATTATTTGATGATACGGACAATTGGGGGTTTTCTCGCCGTTTTTCTGTACCCACACGGTATCAACCTCCTCACAAACCGGGGTAGCCTTAAAACCGCTGTGACGGCATACCGGTAAACGGATCATATCGTCGTACGGCGCATAAAACCATCCCTGCGGCTTTAACGATTTGAACACCTCAAACATGATGGGTG
>DAOOWO010000120.1:0-7361 GCA_035371225.1 Bacteroidales bacterium
TGCGGGCAGGAAAATAGCTGACGATGGTAGCGGAGATAATGACCAGCAGCACCGTTGACATAATCAGGCCTATGCTGTAATAAGGAAAAATTTTATCACTTATAGCCAATCCGTAATCATCCACGGAGCCAGGCATGGGTATGCCGGTCTTTTGAATCAGCATCAGCAAAGGTATTCCATAAATAAAACCGGCAATTATTGCCAAAATACTTATCACCGTTCCTTCAGCGGTAAATATCCCGACCACCCTTCCGCGTGTCATTCCCAGGGCTATATAGGTGCCTATCTCTTTCTGCCGCCGGAAAACAGAAAGCACCTGGGTGTCGAAGATGGCCAGCAGGGCCAGGGCCAGAAGAAGAATATAAACCATGGATGTGCCTGATTTTTTGGCTGCCATCACGGCATCAATATCTTTCATGAGAAACTTTACATCCCTGAACTTCCAGTTATCCACATCGCCACCGGGGTATTGCTTACCGGCAATAAAAAGCGTGGCCTGGTTCTCAAGGCCGGTCATTTTCTGAAGTTCGTACAGCGAAATCCACACCTGACCCTTATCAATGGCAGGGACATTGGCAGCAAAGATTTCAGCTACATAAATCTCTTTTGCATCAAAAGTACCGTTCTTATCACGCCACTGCATCAATACCCTGTCGCCTTTCTTCAGGTTGGCAGAGGCGGCCATACGTTTACCGATAACGGCAGCAATGTCTTCTCCGGAACTTTTAAGTGAAGCTGAAGGGATATGAATGATCTCCTGTGCTGTATCTATACCCCTGAGCAGGATGTTTTGCATGCCCCCACCGGGAAATATTGACGCCTGCGTTATAAGCAAGGGTGTTATTTGCCGTGACCTCACCAATTCAGAAATTTTTCCCGTAATAGGCGCATGAGCATCCTGGAGACAAAAAGGATCATAGGGATCGTATGTCGCATGCCACAACTGCCCGTTACCGGCAATCCAATCTTTGGTGTCGTTGTAGGCCTGCCGGTTCCACCCGTCGAGCATGCCATTGGTAAAAACAATAATAACGAATGCAAAAGACAGCACGAAAACATTCAGCCAGGTCCTGAGCCCTGCACCAAACAAATTCCGGAAAGCCAATTTCAGGGTTATCATCTTCTTCAATTTTTGGAGCTGCCCATAAAGGTATCCTTTTCCACACGACCGTCAACCAGTGTAATGATGCGGTCGAGGTACTCCATCACCTTTTCGTCATGGGTTGCAAAAATAAATGTTGTCTTCAGTTCGCGATTCAGACGTTTCATGGTTTGTACTATGTGATGGGAGTTTTTGGCGTCGAGGTTGGCAGAAGGTTCGTCGGCAAGCACCAGCGATGGCCTTTTTACCATAGCTCTTGCGATGGCTACCCGCTGACATTCCCCTCCCGAAAGTTGTGCCGGCCTGGAACGCTCTTTATCGGTAAGCCCCACCCACTCCAAAGCTTCCATTACGGCTTTTTTTCGCTGGGTAGCATTTTTTCTCTGGAGCAATAATGCAAATTCCACATTTTCAAAAACTGTATACACCGGCAGCAGGTTGTAGGTCTGAAAAATAAAACCGATATGAATGTTTCGGAGCATGGCAGCCTCTTTATGCGAAAGCGCGGACACAGATTTTTCAAGCACGATAGTCTCTCCGTCAGAAGGAATATCAAGCGAACCGATAATGTTCAGCAATGTTGTTTTGCCTGATCCGCTGGGGCCTACCAGCCCGGCAAATTCACCCACTTTAAATGTAAGATTGATATCATGAAGAGCAGTAAAATCTCCAGCGCCCATCCTGAAACGCTTGGAAAGGCCGGTGATAGAAATGATAGGATTGTCTGACATTAGTAATCTTATTAATGGTTATAAACCAGCATTACCTGAACTCCTGGCCCTGTATAGGTACTGTTGCTTAGTTCCTGCTGAGGCAGATTATATGTTTCGGGATTCCAGTATGCCATCAGATAAGTTGAAAAATATTTGAATCTGTGATTCCAGTTTATAAAGTTATATAATTTTTCATTATCCCAGTCAAAATAAACAATGCCATTGATATTATCATTCAAACCCAAGGGATAGCTGATGGATAAAGCAGAAATAAATATAGGGTTACTAAACCGGAAAGCATGTTCATCATTGGCTGCCAGCAGTTGTTCGAACATCACAGTAAGACCGTTGCCAACTTTGAAAGTGTTTTCAAGGCCAACATTTAAAATTTCCTGATTAGTAAGCGGGCCTATTATCTTGCTTTTGTTTATCCATGCCCCTTCAACCCAAATGCCAACACCCATATCCCATTTTGCGTCAAGGCCTATCCTGTTTTCAGGGATTTCAAAAAATTTGGGAACGCTATAGCCAATATTCCGCATATCCGCAACACGAAAATGATAGGACAAAGCCGCCTCGCCTTTGGGAATAGGAGTTTGCATGCGGCATCCGAACTCAGGATAATACTGTTTGTTTTTTCCAATTTCCCAGGGGCGTGGTTTCTCGTTTCCATACAATCCCCACAACCAGATGTTGGCATTGTTCAGAAAATAATACCGGAACAACAGACCCCAGACTCCATTAGTGATTTTCAAAGGATCGCGCGGGTCCAACTGGTCGAACCACATCAGCGGCCGCAGCAAAGTGGCTGAGCCAAAATTTATTTTCTGAAGGCCTGCCCTCACCTCCCACTGGTTTGAAGAAAACCGCATCCATGCCCGGTAAGGAGAAATGTTGCCATCAATATTAAGGGAATCAAACGGATGAAACGACAATGCCCCATCGAAATTCAGGGAAACCTCAAAATCAAGTTTTCTATTACCGGAAAGTCCTATATCATAATTCAGCACAGGGAGATAACGTCCACCGCATTGCAAAGGCAACACTCCCCTGATGTTATAATTTGCCCAGGCTGAAAAAGAACCTGAAAAAACAATGGTGTCCGCAGGCACTTTTATCGTATCCTGAGCAAAACAAGCATATCCAGCTAAAAGGCTTTTAATTAATACTACGATTGTCAGGCATTTTTTCATTTTTATCTACTCGGGATAAAACAACTAAAACTGAACATTCAATTGCAGCAGAACATATTGAATTTATAAACCCACAGGTATAAAAATAAGCATTTCAAACTTCAATAAAGGTAAAAAACTTTTTTATCATTGGTATTATGACATACGAAAAATGTAAATTTGTCCATTACCCGTTTATCTGAGAAGTTACCTAATTGAAATCTTACGATGACTCAAAAAAAAGACCGAATTTCTTCAGTCTTTTTATGATATTATTCAAAAAGCATTCGCTGTTTTCAGCTATCAGCGGTTCTTTTTCAGTTTGCTTTTTATGGTTTCAGCCCATTTTCCAATAAATTGAAGTTCACCAATCAGGGCTGGGTTATTATGAGAATTATAAAACTCCCATAATACCTGCGGTTTGGTCTTTTCTGAAGCTATAAAGCACAACTCCAGCTTATCAATTACCACGGTTCCATTGGCAGAGCGGCTGGTGTTAAGCACTTTGCAATCAGCTATTTCTTCGAGCCTGATATGTTGCCGGACCACAATGTCGTCGTTGAATCTGAGAAAAAATACAAAACCAGTGTTTTCATCCATGCCAAGCAACAAATCACCGCAAAACTCATGTTGAGTGACAGTACAACTGTTTTGAGAAGCATAATCATTCAGCGCCCCCAGTTTCTTTTTTATCTTACTTTGTTTTAAAATCCTGAAAATAAGTATCAGGAAGACAGTCAATGCTATAACAATAGCTAACGATATGATGGTTACATTATTCATATTGATTAAATTTAAATGATAAAATATTGAAGCACTGCACAGGCAGTGCCTTGATGGTTTTTACAAAAATCGGCAAACGACGGGTTACCAGAAATTATGAAAAGGGAACAGAATACTTTTTTTATACTGCTGCATAAAAAAAATAGCAACATAGAAAAAACTCCTGCCAGGTCGCTGCCCGGTTACACCGCTAAAGTGGTCACAAATAACTGATAATTTACAAAATTCTATCCTGATGAATTTAGCGGCCAGGGAACTGATGGTCTTAACCTGGTTTTCGCCGGGAACAGTATGGCAATGCATGTTCATCAAAGCAACGGAGGAATATACATTCCTTTCGGCTTTGGATAATGCTGTATACTCAGCGTGATCGCAATAAGTATTCACGAAACCCGCCGAGATGCAGTAAAACAAAGCAATAACAAGTATTCCTGTTACCTTTTTAACCTTTTGCATAGGAGGCAATAAAGTTTTGCGGAGCTTCCCACAAGGTGGAAATCCGTCATAATTTCATGGATAATAAACTATTTCAGTTGCAGGCTGTCCAACACTCCCGATTTCTGCAGCTCCATCAGTTTTGCATGATCACGGGCACCACATTCCTGAGCTGGACAACTTATTGCCGGTTCTTTGTGCACCCTGTTATCAGCCGGCTCCCAACCAAGTACCATGAACAGTACGAAGAAACCTGCCACGTAAGCCAGGGTAACATGCCAACCTTTTCTAAGCCACAAAAGCACATTTCGGGCCTCGGGAAATTTATTGGTAATGGCCACACCTGCCGAAGATCCAAACCATATCATGGATCCGCCGAAACCAACGGTATAGGCCAACATGCCCCAGTCGTAGTGACCTTGTTCGAGACAAAGTTTTGTGAGCGGGATATTGTCAAAAACTGCTGAAACAAAGCCCAATATAAAGGCGGTCATCCACGAAGCATCGGGGAGTTTTTCCACCGGCATCAGCGAAGCGCATGTAACCAGGCACAACAAAAATACCGTACCTTTGATAGCTCCCGGCACTTCATTCCAGGGCAGTTTGGTGAACAACATTCCGATAATTAATGCAACCCATACTCCCAATGCAGGCATATCATACATGAAATTGGAAATAATGGCGCCCACAAGAATCAGGAACACTACCAGGAGCTTTTTCCAGTCCACTTTGGCTTTTAACCCGGCTGTTTTTTCTATGGGTTGAAATTTGTGTTGCTGGTGAGCTGCAAACCAGCCAATTATAATCAATGCAACAGCAGCCGCAACATAAGCATGCACGACATTTAACGGATCCACACCATCAATCCACATCATGGTGGTAGTGGTATCTCCCACCACACTGCCCGAGCCGCCGGCATTGCTTGCCGCGACAATGGCTGCAATGAATCCCACATGCACTTTGTTCTTAAATACTACCAAAGCGATAGTACCCCCAATCAAGGCGGCGGCAATATTATCAAGGAAAGAAGATATTACACAAACAAATACCAGAAGGATAAAAGGTCCCATCCAGCTTTTCGGCAGGTATTTCGGCACGATATCAGGAACGCCTGACTCTTCAAACACCTTTGCCAATACCGAGAAACCCAACAACAAACCCAGCAGATTCAGCAAAGTACCCCACTCGCCCTGACGCATCCATTCGCCGGATGCATCCTTGCCAAAAAGTTGGTCGGTAAATGAATTGGAGCCAAAAAAGTGTTCAAATGCATGAAAATTGGGATCGAATATCAACTTATAACTTAATACAACGGTCAATCCAATTACTGCAACCCAAAAAGTTTGATTGTGGAAAAGTGCAACACCAAGTAAAATTAATCCAAACAGGAAAAATTCCAGCGGAATTCCTCCAATGGAAGGTGTTGAGGCACCGCCTGCAGCATATAATAATGAAGGCGTTAAAAAAAGCAGCAAGGTTGCCATTGCTATAAAAAATACACGAAAAGGCACAATTTTAAGGTTCATAATTTAGTCTTTATAAAAATATTATTTGAAATAATTAATAAATTTTTAATGCAGTGATGTTACCACATTAATCGCATGGATAAGCCACGCCGGAGCATAAAAGCTTATTGAAAATGCTCACTTAAATTATTTCAAATCCTTAAAATATGCATTTTGATTATTCCGCCACAGGAATACGTGCCTGGAGGAGGCAGAGACCAGATGGCCAGGGTTGACTGAGTTTCAGCAACCAATTTGGGGATAATAACAAATTTCTTTTCTGTCGGCCCGGATGTAGTGGATTCAGTTTTATTATTTTGAATGTCTTTTAGACTGTCTTTTCCGGGAAAGTTATCAAGAGGCTTTTGGGAAGTAACTATGGATGTGGGTTGAGAAGAATCCTGACATTGGTGGTCGGCAGTTGTTGGTTTGTCTGCGGTAACAAGGCCTGATTTCTCTGCAGTGTCCACCCTGCCAACACCAGCATGATCTCTGTATGCATATTGCAGAAAAACCAGCATTGTCCACACAAATGCAAAAACACATATGCATTTGAATTTCAATACGTTGCAATCTCTGCGCCGCATATTATACCATTTATTTAAAAAAGGCTGTTTCAAAATTTGGTTAGCTCACGAGAACTAATTGATTTTGAAACAGCCTCGGTTTCATTCGGTTTAATTATTAATAGCTGTAGTGTCAGTTTTCATGGTTTCCATAAGCTGACGAGCCTGTGCCTCGTCTCTTAGTTTACACTCCTCTGCAGAACAGTTTATAGCCGGTTCTTTGTGTTGTTTATTATCGGCCGGTTCCCAACCCATTACAAAATATAAAACAAAAAATCCGGCAATATAAGCAAGCATCACGTGCCATCCTTTACGAACCCAAAGGCCTACATTACGGGCATCCTGAAATTTGTTGGTGATAGCCACGCCTGCAGATGAGCCAAACCAAACCATAGACCCGCCGAAACCGACAGTATAGGCCAGCATACCCCAATCGTAATGACCCTGGTCGAGGCAAAGCTTTGTGAGAGGGATATTGTCGAATACGGCCGAAACAAATCCCAGGATAAAGGCCGTCATCCACGAAGCTGAAGGCAGTGTTTCCACAGGCATCAGCGAGGCTGCCGTTACGAGACACAACAGGAAGATAGAACCTTTGATGGAAGCACCCACTTCGTGCCAGGGCATTTTGCGAACAAATGCGCCAATAATAATGGCAATCCAAACTCCAAGTGCGGGCATGTCGTAATAAATATTTGACAATATGGCTCCAACTAAAATTAACAGCACAATAAGCAGCCTCACCCAGTCAATTTTAACACCCGGTTTGGCATCACTGGTGATACGCTCAAATTTGTCCTGCTGGTGTGAGGCAAACCAGGCAATAATAAACAAGGCCACAAATGCTGCCACATAAGCATGCAGCACATTAAGTGCAGAAACACCATCAATCCACATCATGGTGGTGGTGGTATCGCCCACCACGCTGCCGGAACCTCCGGCATTACTGGCAGCCACAATACCTGCAATATAACCTATATGCACTTTATTTTTGAACACCACAAGGGCGATAGTGCCGCCTATCATTGCCGCGGCAATATTATCAAGGAATGAAGAAAGCACAAAAACGAAGATTAGCAGCACAA
>DAOOWO010000121.1:0-7316 GCA_035371225.1 Bacteroidales bacterium
CGGGAAGCGCTAAGATAATCTATGGCAAGATAAGATGGTATATGGATATTAATTCCGTTGCACATACCGACAAAGTAGTCTGACCAGGAAATTGCCACCGCTATGTTGCCAACAGCATATTCCATGATCAGGTCCCAGCCTATAATCCAGGCAATCAGTTCGCCAAAACTGGCGTAAGCATATGTGTATGCGCTGCCGCTTATCGGAATAACCGAGGCAAACCGGGCATAACATAAGCCCGATAAACCGCAGGCCAGAGCCGTAAAAACAAACAACAGCGACACCGCAGGCCCTCCATTGGCAGCAGCATTGCCGATAGTACTGAAAATGCCCGCGCCTATGATAGCCGCAATGCCCAGTGCCGTAAGGTCTACCACATTGAGGTTTCGCTTAAGCTGCTGAGATTCATGCGACATACCGTCAGCATGACGGATAATCTCGTCAATAGATTTTTTACGGAAAAGGTTGGTAAAATTGGCCATTGATTTAATTTACCGAATTAGCCTTTGACACATAAGATACCAACACAAAAGTATGCTAATCCGGGATAAAACCAAATTATTTTGTTTTAAACAAATTTTTTGCCGTCTCATAAATACCATTTTCGTCGTAGCCGCATTCAGCATAAAGCTGATCAAGCGTACCCTGCTCCACAAAACGGTCGGGGACACCCAGTTTTACTATTTCAGCATCATAGTGGTGCTGGTTCATAAATTCCGTAACTGCTGTACCCAGTCCGCCTACTATGGTTCCATCCTCAACGGTAATAATTTTATGATACTGCGTAAAAATTTCGTGCAGCAAAGGCTCGTCAATAGGTTTTAAGAACCGCATGTCAAATAATGCCGGAAAAATATTTTCAGTTTGCAGCCTGTCAATAGCATCAGCGACAACATTTCCCACATGCCCGATACTGATGAATGCAAGATTCTGCCCATCGACAATTTTTCGACCTTTACCGATTTCCATTTGCTGAAAAGGCGTTTCCCATTTATCCAATACGCCTGTGCAGCGCGGATAGCGTATGGCAAAAGGCTGCTCAACATATTGAGCGGTATATAAAAGATTGCGTAATTCTTCCTCGTTCATTGGGGCCGAAACAATCATTTCAGGAATACACCTGAGGTAGGCCAGGTCGAAAACACCATGGTGGGTGGCGCCGTCTTCGCCCACCAAGCCACCTCTGTCGATACAAAATACCACATGAAGTTTTTGCAGGGCAACATCATGGATAATCTGGTCGTAGGCCCGTTGCAAAAAACTCGAATAAATATTACAATAAGGTATCATCCCCTGCACAGCCAACCCCGCCGAAAAGGTAACGGCATGCTGCTCGGCGATACCCACATCAAACGTCCGTTCCGGAAACTTTGCCAACATCATATTCATAGAACAACCCGTGAGCATAGCCGGGGTAACGCCAACAATTTTCGGGTTTTTTCCGGCAAGTTCCACAAGGGTTTTTCCAAAAACAACCTGATACCGTATCCTTTTATTACCGCAACGTTTTTCCATATGGATGCCCGTATCCGGGTCAAACATTCCGGGGGCATGAAAGCGGGTCTGATCCTTTTCTGCCCATGTAAATCCTTTACCTTTCACAGTGATGCAATGCAATATTTTTGGGCCTCTGATATCCTTGATATGGTTAAAAAGTTTTACCAACCGCACCACGTCATGTCCGTCCACAGGGCCAAAATAGCGGAACCCAAGGGATTCGAA
Organism: Bacteroidales bacterium; assembly: GCA_035371225.1. Lineage (GTDB taxonomy): Bacteria > Bacteroidota > Bacteroidia > Bacteroidales > CAIWKO01 > CAIWKO01. Next base: position 1,723 of record DAOOWO010000121.1, read on the forward strand.
CAGGTTGCTCTGCCTGACAATAGCCGACTTTATTGCGCCGAGAAACTTATTAATCAGTTTGCGAAGGGTTTTCCCGGTGATTATATTCCATATATTAAGTTTCAGTTTATTGTAAATACGCGAAGTGGTAATGTTGGTCAGATATTCTTTTAAGGCTCCCACATTTTTGTCGATGGCGATACCGTTATCATTCAGCACCACCAACAGATTTGATTTTGCCACACCGGTATGGTTCAATGCCTCAAAAGCCATGCCTCCGGTCATCGACCCGTCGCCTATCAGTGCAATATGGTGCCGGTCGGTTTCGCCCTTCATCACCGAGGCCACAGCCATTCCCAGGGCTGCTGAGATGGACGTGGAAGAATGACCAACCCCAAAGGCATCAAATTCGCTTTCGGACATGCGCGGATAGCCGCTTATTCCCTTATAGGTGCGGTTGGTATGAAAAAGGTCTTTGCGTCCGGTAAGTATTTTATGAGTATAAGCCTGATGCCCTACATCAAAAACGAGCTTGTCGTAAGGGGTATTAAACACATAGTGCAGGGCGACGGTAAGTTCAATAGTGCCCAGATTGGCGCCAAGATGCCCAGGATTCAATGATGTGGAATCAATAATAAACTGCCTCAAATCTTCACACAAGGCCGGCAACTCTTCTACCTTGAGTTTTCTGAGATCTTCAACGGAATTTATTCGCGATAGTATTTCACCTTGTTTTATAGTCATCTAAAAACTAACTCACTTTTTATTTAATTCTTGTACAAAAATATTAAATTTTTTATGGATACGGATTACTTCTACTTTCTATCATTTCCGTATGTGCTGATTTTGAGATTATTAGCTTATTTGCCAAATATTAAAGTTGTAAATCAGCCTTAAAATTGTTTTTTTTGCATAAAAAATGAACTATGAAAGAACAATATCCCTCCTATAAAATTAAAGACCTGTTGAAACTGACGGAATACGGAAAAATTGTCAACATCAAAGGCTGGGTAAGATCCAAAAGAGGAAACAAGCAACTGGCTTTTATCGCCATGAATGACGGTTCGGTGATTCACAACATACAGGTGGTTGCCGAACTTGAAAAGTTTGACGAGGAAACCATGAAACTCATCAGTACCGGTGCTTGTCTTTCGGTGAACGGAAGTTTAGTAGAATCTCCGGGGCAGGGTCAGCAGGTGGAAATTCAGGCCCTATCCATTGAGGTTTATGGCACCGCTGATGCTACGATATATCCTTTGCAGAAAAAAGGGCACACGCTGGAATTTTTACGGGAGATAGCGCATCTGCGACCCCGCACCAATACGTTCAGTGCCGTATTTCGTATCCGTCACGCCATGTCGTTTGCTATTCACAAATTTTTTAATGACCGCGGTTTTTTCTACCTGCACACCCCTCTCATCACGGGTTCTGATGCTGAAGGCGCAGGAGCATTGTTTCAGGTTACCACGCTGGATATAGAAAAACCACCCCGTAAAGAAGACGGCGGCATTGATTATTCGCTTGACTTTTTTGGCAAAAGAACCAGCCTCACCGTTTCGGGACAACTCGAAGGGGAACTGGGGGCCATGGCGCTGGGATTAATATATACCTTCGGTCCTACATTCAGGGCCGAAAACTCAAACACCCCGAGGCATCTCGCAGAATTCTGGATGATAGAACCGGAAATGGCCTTTTATGATATAACCGACAACATGGATCTGGCGGAAGACATGCTGAAATACCTGATCGCGTATGCGCTGGAACATTGTATTGATGACCTGGAATTTCTCCAGAAAATGTACGACAACGAACTTCTTTCGCGCCTGAATTTTATTATGGCAAACCCCTTTGAACGCCTTTCCTATACTGAAGCAGTAGAAATATTGATGGCATCAGGGAAAAAATTCGAATACCCTGTCAGTTGGGGCACCGACCTGCAATCCGAACACGAAAGATACCTGGTGGAAAATCATTTTCATCGCCCGGTAATACTTACCGACTATCCAAAAGAAATCAAGGCATTTTATATGAAACAGAATCCCGATGGCAAAACAGTTCGTGCTATGGATGTGCTTTTTCCGAAGATTGGCGAAATCATTGGCGGCTCGCAGCGTGAAGAAAATTACGACCTCCTGCTGAACCGCATCCGCGAATTGGGGATTTCCGAAAAAGAAATGGAATGGTACCTCGACACAAGAAAATTTGGTGCCGCCCCGCACAGTGGCTTCGGCCTGGGATTTGAACGGCTAATACTGTTTATCACCGGCATGTCGAATATCAGAGACGTCATACCCTTCCCGCGCACTCCCCAAAATGCAGAATTTTAAAAACCCTGGACATTATTTTACAGATCTGTTGTTTTTAAGATTTTTTGAATAAACCAATAAAAAATTTTATATTCGTAACAAAATAAAAAAGCATTTCTTATGCTCAACCAGAAACTACAGCAGAAACTGCAACAAAAACTGTCGCCACAACAGATACAGTTAATGAAATTGTTACAGTTGCCCACCATAGCTTTTGAGCAACGTATCAAAGAAGAACTGGAAGAAAACCCTGTGCTGGAAGATGCCAACGAGTCGGACATGAAAGACGAACCTCAGGAGCAGGAAGAAACCCTCCCGGAAACGGATGAAGTTGAAAACGACAGCACCGAAGAACTGGAAAAAGAAATTGAGGAAGTAGAAAAAGATCCGGAAGAAGTTTCTTTTGAAGATTTTCTGGAAGAAGACGACACTCCAGCCTATAAGCTGAGCAATTACGAATACAATCCCGACGAAGATGAACGCAAGGAAATACCTTTTTCTGTAGGGCAAACATTTCATGAGTCGCTCATCACTCAGCTAGGAATGCGAAGTCTTGACGAGCGCCAAAAACAAATCGCCACTTTCATTATCGGCAACCTCGATGATTCGGGATATTTGCAAAGAGACCTTGCAGCCATGACAGATGATATTGCCTTTACTCTCAACATAAACACTTCCGAAAAAGAACTGGAAGAACTACTGAAAATCATCCAGGAATTTGAGCCCTATGGCGTAGGTGCTCGAAACCTCCAGGAATGTCTTTTGTTGCAACTTAACAAAAAAGAAGATATAACCCCTGCAGTAACACTGGCGCAAACCATACTCTCAAAGTTTTTTACCGAATTCACCAAAAAACACTACGACAAAATAGAAAAACGCCTCGACATTAGCAGCGAACAGCTCAAACTGGCCATGACTGAGATTCTGCAGCTCAATCCCAAGCCCGGAAACTCGATGATTGACAACGCCAAACCCAGTCAATATATTACTACCGACTTTATTATTACCAACAACGACGGCGAACTGGAACTTACCCTGAATGCAAAAAATACGCCCGAACTCCGGATCAACAAGGCCTACCTCGACATGATCGACACCATGACGGCGAACAAAAAGCACAGAACAGGACAGGACAAAGAACTTGCCGTTTTTGTAAAACAAAAACTCGACTCGGCCCGCTGGTTCATCGACATGATTAAACAACGGCACGACACGCTGTACAAAACCATGAAAGCCATCATGGATTTTCAAAGAGAATATTTTCTTGATGGCGACGAAACCAGCCTGAAACCAATGATTTTGAAAGATATTGCAGAAAAGGTAAACCTCGATATTTCGACCATTTCGCGCGTAGTAAACAGCAAATATGTGCAGACACATTTCGGCACCTTTCTGCTGAAAAGTTTCTTTTCAGAATCACTGCAGACCGAATCCGGCGAAGAAGTTTCCACCAGGGAAGTCAAAAAAATCCTTACCGACTGCATCGAGTCCGAAAGCAAGAAAAAACCCCTTACCGACGAGCAACTCACCAAAATACTCAAAGATAAAGGTTACAACATCGCCCGCCGAACGGTAGCCAAATACCGCGAACAACTCGACATACCCGTGGCCCGGCTCAGAAAAGAGCTGTAGTATTTTATGAAAAACATTTTCCCAAAAGTTATTTCAGCGATTTTCCAGCCCTTGCTCATGCCGGCGTATGCCTATCTTCTCATCTTTAACATCAACAGCTATCTATCGTTCGCCCTGAACCCATCAGTAAAAATTCTTTTATTTTTGATGGTATTTTTCTCAACTGTAATCATACCCGTCCTGGTTTTTACCATTTTCAAAAAGAACAATATCATCAGCAGTTTTCACATGGAAACCAATGAAGAAAGGAACTATCCTTATCTTGTAACTGCCCTGATATATTTTGGCATGTACCTTTTATTTTCAAAAACCGTCCTGCATCCGCTATACAGTGTTTTTTTTATGGCTGCCACGGTTTTGTCGCTGATACTACTCTTTGTTAATCTTCGTTACAAAATCAGCGCCCACATGGCAGGTACCGGCGGTGTTACCGGCCTGCTTACGGGTATCGCTTTTCGTCTGAACCTGGACCTTACCCTGACGATAATTATTTCTATTGCCTGTGCAGGCCTGGTGGGTTATGCACGCTTAAAACAAAACGCCCACAAGCCTTCCGAGGTCTATCTCGGGTTCCTTGCAGGCGTATCAGTTTTTATTTTGTTTGCCTTATTGCTGTAAAAATCAGTACGGCGAAATGGTCAAACCAACGGAAATGGGATACATATCAGGTCCTTTGTCTTTTTTAAACAAATGCGATAAAGAATAATAGGCGTAGGCCTGTATCCATTTCCAGCCCGTGCGCACCGTAACACCATAACGAACACTGTTGACGTTGGGAATCCGGTATTCCTTGACTTTCATTGTAGGTGTCGGATAATCTTCATAAAAATTATCACCATGGTACTTGGTGTGATTACTCATCATAATCCCGAATTTACCTCCCAGGTAAAATTTAAAGGCATTATTTTTCAGGCGAAAACGAAACTCCAGGGGAATATCGGCATATACCATTGTAAACTTGTTATTCTTGTAATGAATATCCTGTGAACCATCGGTTGATTTAGCCGGTATTTTTGTAAAAACCGTAGCCCCGCCGTATACCTTATTACCTGTTGAATCATACGTATAATTGATAGGATAGGCATCGCTGTAAAGATTATGACAACTCACGCCCAAACCAACAGCAAAACTGAAATTGCTGGTACCAAAAGGAAATTCTTTCATGATACTCACATTTGCCCCGCGGTTGATCTGCTTTGGACTAATAGAATCTTTGGCGGCACCCTTCATAATCCACATATCGGTAAAGACATCGACAACCAGCCTGTCGGCTTGGGTAAGCTTCCCATAGGTTGTTTTTTTCTGATCTTCCTTATCCTGCGCACTCAAACTATAAGACAAAGCCAAGCATAGTGCAACAAACATTATTTTTTTCATGAATCAAATTTTTTTTGATGACAAAGATAGTATAAATCAAATATCGTACCTCAAATTTATTACTCCCATTACCTCCTGTGGGAATAATTCTTCACTGACATAAAAGGATTTTATTTCATTCTGTCAACTTCTAATAACGCTGTTTTTTTAATTATCATATACCTAAAAAATATTTTTTACAACTGAAAATTGTAACAAAGTTTTAATAACACCAAGATAGAATTTAAAAATGAGATTGTTTTTTATTTAAGGGCATCTCTAAAAACCCAACGCAATATAAACAATTGATTGTTAATAACT
>DAOOWO010000122.1:0-7314 GCA_035371225.1 Bacteroidales bacterium
GGCACACCTGCAGGCCTTTTATATGGACAAGTCCATGCAGGCCGCAGAACTGCTTCAAAAAGCGATTCTCTATACTGGCGTATCGGCAGAACTTATTGCCCAATGCAAAATTGAGCTTGCCGATATTTTGTTACTCACAGGCGATGTTTGGGAAGCCAGCCTGCTCTATTCACAGGTTGAAAAAGCTTTTAAAAATGACGTGGTCGGTTTTGAGGCTAAATACCGCAATGCAAGGCTTTATTACTATATCGGCGAGTTTAGTTATGCCAGGGCCCAGTTGGATATTCTTAAGGCAGCCACCTCAAAACTGATTGCCAACGATGCCATGCAGCTTTCGTTGCTCATCAGCGACAATATGGATGAAGACAGCACTACCACCGGCCTCCGGCTATATTCGCGTGCCGACCTGTTGCTTTTCCGCAACAAACCTGAGGAAGCCTTCAAGACACTCGATTCTATTAATATGCTGGGCTTATACCATCCGCTTTTTGATGAGGTGTTGTTTCAGAAAGCCGAGATACGCCTGCGGCAGGGCCGCTACGCCGATGCGGATTCTCTGTTGGTTAAACTTGTCAACTTTTACCAGCAGGACCTCCTTGCCGACGACGCCCTCTTTAAACTGGGCGAACTGAATGAAAATATTTTTAAAAATTATCCCAGGGCGATGGAATTTTTTGAACGTATACTTACCGATTATCCGGGGAGCATTTTTGTGGTAGATGCACGTCGGCATTACCGCAACCTGCGGGGAGATAAAATCAACTGAAATGACTTTCGTTCATCCCAAAAAATTCCTGGGCCAGCATTTTCTGAAAGATGAAAATATCGCACTGCAAATATGCGAAAGCCTTACCCTGTACAACAACTACCGGCAGGTTCTGGAAATAGGCCCCGGCACAGGCATCTTGACCCAACACCTGTGGGCCTCGAAAAATTTCCAAACCACCCTGATAGAACTCGACAGGGAAGCCTACGCTTTTTTGATTGAAAAATACCCTGACCATAAAAACCAAATTATTAATGGCGACTTTCTGCACTATGATTTAAACAGCAGATTTGACGAGCCTTTTGCCATTATCGGAAATTTTCCTTACAATATTTCCACACAGATTCTTTTTAGGGTTTTTGATAACCGCGACAGGATACCGGAAGTGGTTGGCATGTTTCAAAAAGAAGTTGCACAGCGTATTGCCTCGCCGCCCGGCTCAAAACAATATGGTATTTTAAGCGTGCTGCTTCAGGCATTTTATACCATAGAATATTTGTTTACCGTAAACGAAAACGTATTTTTGCCTCCTCCCAAAGTAAAATCGGCGGTAATCAGGCTCCGGCGCAATGAAGTAGAAACTTTAGACTGTGATGAAAAACTCTTTGTCCGGGTTGTGAAAACGGCATTCAACCAAAGACGTAAAACATTAAGAAATGCATTGAGTTCCTTTCGTAACGAAGAGAACAATCTCTCCGACCCCATCTTTAACAAAAGGGCTGAACAGCTTGGGGTGGAAGAGTTTGTGGGTATTACAAGAAGGTTTGCCGGTCTGCAATAAAGTGTTTTTTTCTCGAATTGCTTTTTGTGGTTATAAAAAACGACCTCAGTTTTTTATTGAGTGTTTAAATTTGGTATAAATATTAGCTATTTGAGTATTGAATAGTTCATATTTAACTCCTTCGGTGTTACATACACCTATATTGACCCCTCCGCATTCTTCATAATATTGTACAGAAACTCGCGCGCCCGGAACAACTGAGCTTTCACGGTACCTATTGGCAGCGCCATTTCCTGAGCTATCTCCTCATAGGAGTATTCGTCGAAATACCGTAACTGCACTAAACGGCGATAGTTGGGTTTAAGTTTTTCGACCACCTCGCGCATCATCATGATTTTCTGACGTTCGATTAGCTTTTCTTCGGGATCAAGGCCATGGGCGGGCAAAATCTGCGACATGTCCGTACCTTCATCATCCACTACTGTCTTGTTTATGGAAAGCGTATCCATTCTTTTCCGGCGGATGAAATCTATACAGTTGTTGGAAGCTATCTTAAACAGCCAGGTACTAAATGCATAATCGGGAGTGTACTGATCGAGTTTTTTAAACGCTTTTCCAAACGCTTCGATAGTCAGGTCATCGGCATCATCGGGATCATTGGTCATTTTCAGCAACAAAAAATAAATGGCATCTTTATAATAGCCCATCAGTTCGGCGTATGCTTTCTGATCGCCATGTGTGATAGCCAATTGCACCAGCCTGTAATCACGTTGCGCTTTTTCGGTTAGGTTGGTGTTTACTTCCATTTGTTTTGTTGTTTCCCGGTATTGGATATCATTATCAACAGGTTGAAAATAATAAAGAATCCTTCAAAAAAAGGCGAATATAATAATATTTTCTTTTCCCGCAATTTAAACATGGCTTTTTTATATATCCATAACTGGCTGATTAAGCGCAATAATAAAAACGTACTCACCGCAATAATATTATACAAATTGCTGTTGGAAACCATTAAATACACCGACAGCACATAAAATGCCACCGTAGTAACGGGGAATAAAGTTAAGAGCAATTTATGCCGAATTTTGTAGTGCCTGCCGGTAGTCAAATGTCTTTTCTTTTGTAACACCCAGGCGCTGAAATCGGTTTTGGGATCTGAAACGGTATGGCTCTGGGGCGAAAACACTATCGCCGTATTTTTTGGTGTGGCGGTTTGGTTGATAAACAAATCATCGTCGCCGGAACTGATATGGTAATGACTGACAAATCCTTTGGATTGCAAAAACAGGCTTTTGCGGTAAGCAAGATTACGGCCCACACCCATATAGGGCATTTTGGCTTTTGCCATGCCAAAGTAATGTAAAGCTATTGACACTGTATCGAAGCGTATCAGTTTATTTAGCAGCCCATTCTTTTGGGCATAAGCGCCATAGCCCAATACAATATTGATTTTGGGATTTGAAAACGGCGCCTGCATTTCCCTTATCCAATCGGAGCTTTTGGGAGCGCAGTCGGCATCGGTGAGCAGGATGATGTCGTTGTGTGCAGATTTTATCCCTAAAGAAAGTGAGAATTTTTTTCCCGGAAAACAATTTTTGTTTTTCTGGGTTTTCAGCACTACCAACCTGGAATATTTTATCGAAAGGTCGCACAACAAGTCGTTGGTATCATCATCCGATTCATCGTTGACAACAATAACCTCAAAATCGGGATAATCCTGTTCAAGAATTAAAGGCAGGTTTTTTTCCAGATTGTAGTATTCATTTCGGGCACAAATCACGACTGAAACAGGCAAACACTGTGTCGCTTCTTTTTTTCGGCGGCAAAAAACAAATCGCGCAAAAATGCCCCAGAAAAAAAACAACTGAATAAGAAAAATACTGATGAAAGCAATATACAAATTCAATTGCAACTGATCCGGGATAAACTTTTCGAAGAGCATAAAAATCCAATGTGGCGCAAAAGTAATTTTTATTTTTTTTCAGCCTAAGCGCCTGACAAAAAATTATACACATTTTGGTTGTTTATTATTTTCAACATTAGCAGCTATATAGCCCTGCTAATTCACAAATTTTCATTCACTCACTGCTCCTCAGTGTTTCTTCAGCCAATCTCTTAGTAATTTATTGAACACAGAATTCGTAGAAATTGGTTACCATGTGCCACAGAAATTTATACCAAATTTTTTGACTTATTCATGATAGCAGCCAAACCGTATAAAAAAATTACTTTTGCGTCATGAAATTTACATTAACAGCAACCGATACCTCCAGTTCGGCGCGTGCCGGCATTATTGAAACGGCTCACGGACAAATAGAAACGCCAATTTTTATGCCTGTAGGAACGGCCGGAAGTGTTAAGGCTATTCATCAAAAAGACCTGGCCGAAGATATCAAGGCCCAGATTATTTTAGGCAATACTTATCATTTATATCTGCGCCCCGGCCTTGACATTCTGCAAGAAGCGGGGGGACTGCACCGGTTCAATGGTTGGAATCATCCGATACTGACCGACAGCGGCGGCTACCAGGTGTATTCACTCAAAACCATCAGGAAAATCAATGAAGACGGGGTGGTGTTTCATTCACACATCGATGGATCAAAACACATCTTTACCCCTGAAAACAATGTGGACATACAACGCCGTATCGGCGCCGATATTATGATGGCCTTCGACGAATGTACGCCATTTCCGTGTGAATACCGCTATGCAAAAAAATCGATGGAGATGACGCATCAATGGCTTCGCCGCTGTGTGCAACGCTTTACCGAAAGCGAAGCCCTGTACGGGTACCCGCAGTCGCTTTTTCCCATTGTACAGGGGAGTACCTTCCCCGACCTGAGGAAAATTTCTGCCGAAACCATTGCTTCCCATGATATGGATGGCAATGCCATCGGAGGACTTTCGGTGGGAGAACCCGCCGGGCTCATGTATGAGATTACCGGGCTGGTATGTTCCATCTTGCCCGCGCACAAGCCCCGATACCTTATGGGCGTAGGGACACCAGCAAACATCATTGAATCCATTGCCCTGGGCGTAGATATGCTCGACTGTGTAATGCCCACCCGCAACGGGCGCAATGGATGGCTTTTCACAAAAAACGGCCGGATAAATATCCGGAACGAAAAATGGAAAAATGATTTTTCACCAATAGATGAAGATGGCAACTCTTTTGTCGATATACATTACACAAAGGCTTATCTGAGGCACTTGTTTGTTTCGAACGAAATTCTGGCATCCATGATTGCCAGCCAGCACAACCTGGCTTTTTATCTGTGGCTGGTAAAAAAAGCCCGCAAACACATCATCGCAGGAGATTTTTCCTCCTGGAAAAATACAATCATTCCCCGGTTGGAAAACAAACTGTAACCTTTTTATTTGGGTTTTTTATCTATAATTATATACCTTTTCCTGTTCACTAATTTTGCACAAAGTTTTTGAAATTTTTCCAGGCATAAACGCCACTCGCTTTGTTGTATATATTTATCATTATATCATGATTTTATTTCAGTTTGTTGGCAATAATTCGTTTTGTTAATAATTTATCTGCGTGAAAATTTTAAAAATATTTTCACATTATGAATTTTCCAGATATTTTTTTGTGTAAATTGCGACACAAAACGGTTATTGATTGGGGAGTTTCATAATGAAAAACTTAAAAAAAGGAAGGTTTTCATACAGGAAAGCACTATATAAAATTGCTGTACTGTGGCTTTTTTTCTTTTTTCCTAACAAATTGTTTTCGCAAACCGACAGTGCGAATATTTATGATTTGAACCTTTCGCAATTAACAAAGTTAAAAATTACTTCTGCTTCAAAGTCTGAACAGTTTATCAACGAAATTCCTTCGACTATATACATTATTACAGCAGCAGAAATCCAAGAAAGGGGGTATTTTACCCTCGACGAAGCCCTGGCCGACCTGCCTGGTTTTCAGTTCAGAAACACACTTGGAATAAACAGCTATGTTTTTCAGCGCGGCATACCCAACCAAAACAACCTTACCCTGGTACTTATCGACGGGGTGCAAATAAACGAGCTCAATTCGGGAGGGTTTTATGGCGGCGCACAATATAACCTTGCCAATGTAGAAAGGATAGAGGTAATATATGGTCCGGCATCGGTGGTTTATGGCACCAATGCAGTTTCCGGTATCATCAACATCATCACCAAAGATTACAGAGAACCCAGCATTGGCATCAACACGCTGATTGGCAATTTCTACACTTCGGCAGGTGATGTCTGTTATAGTTATATCAACAAAAAAGAAACTTTCGGATTGCGGTTATCCGGCATGTTTAAAAGATCGGAAAAAGCCGACTTAAAAAGAGATGAAGGCGATAATAACTGGACAGGCCAAATGGATAATATTGAAAATGATTATTCCTTTGATGTGAAAATTCAGTTCAAAAACTTTACCCTGGGAACCAATTATCAGCTCAAACAGCCCACCCTGGCCACCAGCAACAAGTCTGTAGGAACTATTTACCGCGACTACGGCACCATCTGGAATATGCAATTTATCAACAACTACCTGAAATACGATAAAAAAATTTCGAACAAACTCTGTCTTTCCTCCATGTTATACAACCGTAATTCCACCGTGCTTAACAACAGCGTATACAGCGTGGTGGATACCGCACAGGTTGGCTACTACCGCCCGAACAACCTCATAGGTACAGAACATATTTTAAATTACAAACCCAAAGATTTTTTCTCACTTACCAGTGGCCTGGTTTTTGATTTTGAACAGCTTTCCGAAAAAGCCTCTCTGACGTTCAGCGATTCGCCCGATAACAAGCCGCCCAGGCCACCCAGGCCCAATGTGCTCAACAATTATCTTTTAAGCGTTTTTACTGAACCGACAATTATCTTATTTAAAAAACTATATGTGTCGGCCGGATTACGTTTCGATCAAAGCAGCATCTACAACCAGGTCCTGACACCGCGGGTTGGCTTGATTTATCATTTTCGTAAGCACTTTGTAAGAATTTCTTATGCAGAAGCTTTCCGTGCTCCCAAACCCTGGGATTATTATGACGGAGCCGGCAATAGTTCGCTGCAACCAGAAAAAATGAGATCGCTGGAATTGGGCCTTACCTTCTCCATTATAGATAAAATAAAAATTGTTTTAGTGGGCTACCGCAACCTTCTTTTTAATGCCATCAACAAAGAATACCTAATAAACAACTACCGATGGGTAAACAGCGGACTTATGATCACGCATGGCTCCGAACTATTCTTAAGACTTGATTTCGGAAAAATTAAAGGAACGGCAAACTACACCTTCACTTATGCTACCAACGAATCGGGGTTTTTAGTCCCCGAAATCAGCATGCACTCCGGTAACGCAAGCATCACATATTCTTTAAATAAATACTTTAAAATTAATCTTAATGCCAATTACTACAGCAAACGCAAAAACCCACAATTCATTACAGCAGCTAACAGCTATTATATAAAACCATATGTATTGATTGATGCCACACTTTCCATGCTGAACTACAAAGGAATTAGCGTACAAATTATTGTGAAAAATCTGTTGGATACCAAATATTACCACACTTCAAACCGGGCTCCGGAAAGATACCGTCAGCCACAGTTCACCTTTCTGTTTACTGTTGGATATTCATTAGATAAGTTGTATTTAAAAAAATGACGGTCTTTAATAAATATGTACTTTTCATGCATGTCGGCGAAAACCGTTGTTTATTCGTGTCTGATAAAAAATTTAAAACGTCGCGATTGGAAAATTTTAGTCTTAATTTCGCTCTAAATTATACAGAATAAGTGCTTTTTTGCTTATGAAAAAAAATCTACGTTTCAT
>DAOOWO010000123.1:0-7266 GCA_035371225.1 Bacteroidales bacterium
CATTACCACCCTGCGGGTTGATGCCATAGTAAATGCCGCTAACAACAGTTTGCTTGGCGGTGGCGGCGTGGATGGCGCCATACACCGTGCCGCGGGCCCGGCGCTACTGGAAGAATGCCGGGCGCTGAAGGGCTGCCCAACAGGACAGGCCAAAATAACCAAAGGATACCGGCTGCCAGCCCAACACGTGATCCATACCGTGGGGCCTGTATGGCAAGGCGGAAAAAACCATGAAGAAGACCTGCTGGCCGCCTGTTACCGCAACGCCCTTCTGCTTGCCGTGGCAAGCAACCTCAAAAGCATAGCCTTCCCCAACATCTCCACCGGCGTATATGGGTATCCCATGGTACCTGCGGCAAAAATAGCTATCAGAGAAGTAAAGGAATTCCTGAAAAATAACGAAACGTTCGAGAAAGTCATCTTTTCGTGTTACGATTACGAAAACTACGAATTGTACAAAGAATTGCTGGAAAGAGAATAAATAGCCCCTTCCGCCTGATTCAATTTTTGCCCACTAACTTGGACACTTTTATTTTTTCTTCTTTTCAAGTTTATGACATACAAAGTGATAAATGTATGTACACAAGAATAATAGATAATGATCAAATTTCAGTTAACATTCCTGACTCCGACGATTAATGTCAGGTTGTCCCTGTCATGCCGGCAAGGCAAGGTTCGGAATACATTTTCTTGTCCGTCAGTTGACGGATTGGCTGCTTTTTGACCTGTCCCGTACACGGACCTGTCCCGCACCGAAGGTCGGGAGTGTCGGGAGTCAAGCCAAAAGTACCAAAAGAACAAACAGTACTATAAAGACTACTACTTCCATTTTTAATAAAGAGTTATCATTAATACTCAGTTTTTTTATCGTTGACCACCCACAGTTCAAAGGGCTTGTTGAAATCTTTGTATTTCAGATTGATAAACGGGATTGACCTTTGTTCGTAAGGCAATGGTATTTGCTGATAAATAAAAGAATCGTCAAAACCTGCTGCTGACGCCTCTTTTTGAGTGGCGGCAAAGAAAACCCGGGCCGGGCGCGCCCAATAGATGGCGCCCAGGCACATGGGACAAGGCTCGCAACTGGTATATAAATCACAATCATCTAGTTGAAAAGTGCCCAGATTTTTGCAGGCATCACGTATGGCCATAACTTCGGCATGAGCCGTCGGATCGTTGGTTGACGTTACCTTATTGGTACCCTGACCGACGACTTCGCCGCCGCGCACAACTACTGCCGCAAAAGGGCCGCCCGTAAGTGACAGTGCATTATCGCCTGCCATTTCAATTACCAGGCGTATAAATTTTTCATGGTTAGTGTTTTCCGGAATCATTGTATTTTAATTGCGTTCTTGACTTTTTGTTTCGACAAGGCCAGATCAATGACTTCTGTCATTTCGCTGATATAATGGAAAGTCAGGCCGTCGATATAACTTTTGTTTATTTCTTCTATATCTTTTTTGTTTTCTGCCGAAAGGATAATATCGGTAATGGCGGCCCGCTTTGCAGCAAGTATCTTTTCTTTTATTCCGCCTACTGGGAGCACCTTACCGCGTAAAGTAATCTCGCCGGTCATGGCTATGTTTTTGTTGGGTTTACGCTGTGTAAAAGCCGATGCCAATGCCGTAAACATGGTGATTCCCGCTGAGGGGCCATCTTTTGGGGTAGCCCCTTCAGGGATATGAATATGAACGTTCCAGTTTTCGAATATTGAGCTTTCGATGCCCAGCAGGTACGAATGAGCTTTGAGAAACTCGTAGGCAATGGTGGCCGATTCTTTCATCACATCGCCCAGGTTGCCGGTGAGGGTAAGGTTGCCTTTGCCTTTGCTCAGGCTCACTTCGATAAACAATATCTCGCCACCCACAACAGTCCATGCCAGCCCGGTAATCACCCCGGCTATGTCGTGGGGTATATCCTTGTCTTTCTGATATATCGGGTTGCCCAGTATTTTTGTCAGTTCCAGTTGCTGAATGCTTTTGTTATATTTTTCCTCCATGGCAATAGCGCGCACCCTGTTTCTGACAATTTTGGCAATGGTGCGTTCCAGCATACGCACACCTGATTCGCGGGTATAATCATCAATTATTTTTTCAAGCACCTTGTTCCCGAAAAGGATTTGTTTTTCCCGCAAACCGTGTTCTTTAAGCTGTTTAGGAATGAGATGCCTTTGGGCTATTTCAATTTTTTCTTCGATGAGGTAGCCGCTCAGGTCGATGATTTCCATACGGTCGCGCAAGGCAGGATAAATGGTGGAAAGACTGTTAGCCGTAGCGATAAACATTACACGGGAAAGGTCATAATCTACTTCCAGAAAATTATCATAGAAGTTGGTATTTTGTTCGGGGTCGAGGATTTCGAGCAAGGCTGCCTGCGGGTCACCGCTGACATTATTACCACTCACCTTGTCGATTTCGTCAAGCACAAAAACCGGGTTGGAAGATTTGGCCTTTTTAAGATTTTGGATGATACGTCCGGGCATGGCGCCGATATATGTTTTGCGGTGTCCGCGCAGTTCCGACTCGTCGCGCAGGCCGCCCAGCGACATCCTTACATATTTGCGTTCCAGCGCCCGTGCGATAGATTTCCCCAACGAGGTCTTCCCTACTCCCGGAGGGCCAATCAGGCATAAAATCGGCGATTTCATATCGCCTTTCACTTTAAGCACGGCCAGGTATTCAATGATACGCTCTTTCACTTTTTCAAGACCAAAATGGTCTTCGTCAAGTATTCGTTGGGCATTTTTGAGATCGAAATTATCTTTGGTATATTCATTCCAGGGTAAATCCACGATGGTTTCCAGATAATTGGTCTGCACCGAATATTCGGCGGCATGAGGATTCATACGCTGAAACTTGCCCAATTCGCGGGCAAAGAGTTCTGCCATTTCTGCAGACCATTTTTTCCCGGCAGCTTTTTCTTTTAGTTCGCCGATTAGTTGTTCCTGGGGATTATCGCCCAGTTCCTGCTGTATCTGTTTGATCTGTTGCTGCAGCAAAAAGTCACGTTGCTGCTTGTCGAGGTCGGTTTTAACCTTATTTTGGATCTGATTTTTCAGTTCGATCATCTGAAGCTCTTTCACCATGTGGTTCATGGCAATGTTGGCCCTTTCAGTAACATTAGCGGTTTCGAGCAACTGCTGTTTTTCAGCAATCTCGATATTCAGGTTGGAAGAAACAAAATTAATCAGAAACGAAGGGCTTTCGATGTTTTTGATGGCAAAAGCTGCTTCTGAAGGAATATTGGGCGATTGTTTGGCAATTTGTATGGAAAAATCTTTCAGGGAAGAAATCAGCGCCTGAAACTTTTTATCGTTTTTTACCGGTTCTCCCTGTACAAATTCTCCGATACGAGCCGTAAAATATGGTTCGGTGGAGATAATGTCAAGCATGGTAAAACGTTTCTTGCCCTGTATAATAACAGTAGTGCTGCCATCAGGCATATGCAGGGTTTTTAAAATAATCGCCACCGTGCCAACTTTATATAAATCTTTGAAGGTAGGCTCTTCCACGTTAGGGTCGGTTTGAGAAACCACGCCAATATTTTTTTTGGCTTTGTAGGCATCTCTGATCAGCCGTATTGATTTATCGCGTCCGACAGTAATAGGAATTACCACCCCGGGAAACAACACCGTATTTCGCAAAGGCAATACAGGCAGGGTTTCAGGTAACTCTTCACTGTTCATCTGTTCTTCCTCTTCGGTGGTAAACAAAGGGATAAACTCTGTTTCATTATCAACAAGGCTTAATAATTTCAGTTTTTTTTCCAATTCAGCAGAAAATTCCATATAATTCCAATTATGACAATGTGTCAGTTCAACAAATAATCTGATATGAATTTTTGGTTAAAAGACGGGATTAACAGCAAAAACGCAAGATCAGGACATTGCATGTCAAATAAAATGCCAAGCTTTTGTAAACATCATTTAAAATAATAGCAATAGTTACTTGACGAACTTAACTTTTTTCCTGAAGGGAAAGGTCAGGTTGAATACGTTTTGCAAAATATCTATATCCAGTTGCGACAATTCAAGCCCGCGACGGTGATACACATTTCTTGCCACTTCTATAGCCTTGGCGATGTCGTATGTGGTATATCCTGAGACAGAACTCCCCCAACTGAAGGATGGAATAAAACAACGCTGGAAGCCATGACCGAATATGTTGGCATTCACGCCTATCACTGTGCCGGTATTAAACATGGAATTTATCCCGCACTTGGAATGATCGCCCATAATCAACCCGCAAAACTGCAGGCCGGAAGGGATAAATTTTTCCTGGGTGTAATTCCACATCTTTACTTCATCGTAAGTATTTTTCAGGTTGGAATTATTGGTGTCAGCTCCGAGGTTGCACCATTCGCCGATTACCGAGTTACCAATAAATCCATCATGGGCTTTGTTGGTATATCCGAAAATTACCGTATTGTTGAGCTCACCGCCCACTTTTGAATACGGCCCAATGGTGGTAGGCCCGTATATCTTTGCTCCCATTTTGAGAACTGAATTTTCGCACAAGGCAAAAGGTCCTCTGATGATGGCACCCTCCATTACTTCAGCGTCTTTACCGATATACACCGGCCCTTCAGAAGCATTTATTATCGCACATTCTACCTTTGCACCGGGTTCGATAAAGATGTTTTCTCCGGCAATCACTTTGTTTGTTGCACTGATACCGGCAGATTTGCGACCTTTTGTCAGTAAAGCAAAATCTTCTTTTATCGCCTGACCATTAAACGAAAAAATATCCCACGGATAGTTTATCTTCATGTGCGGGATATCACAGGCAATCTCGTTCAGTCCCTCCAGGTCAATCTTGTCAGTGTCTTCGATTCTGGCATCATCGGAGGTATCGCTTAACTCCAGATCATTCTCATCGATATTGTATGCGATGATATAATCTTCACAAACAAGGGCCTGACCGGCCTTCAGCCTGGTAATCACTTTTACCAGATTAGGGTTCGGACATACTGAAGCGTTGATAAGAATATTGCTTTTTCCTTTTATCAGCGGATATTTCGCGCTGAGGTATTTGTCCGTAAGTATGGACACAGGGTCCTTTAAATATTTTTCCCATTTTTCGCGTATGGTCATTATTCCTATCCTGATATCGGACACCGGCCTTATTAATGTCATGGGATACAAATCCATACGCGACGAGTCATCAAAAAGTATATAATTCATATGCTGTAAAATTTGCCAATCTACAATATTAAAAAAATATCCTGATATTTAGGGCAAAAAAAATAAATTAATACGGCAATTTTTTCAGAACAACTCCGTATAAGCATCATCAGCAAAGAAAAACAATGAAATAAAAAACCCCGGAATTACTTTCGGGGTTTGTGATACATTATTCTTCATTTTTTGGAGCTTCGTTTTCAGGAAGGTCTTCCTTTTTTGTAACTCCTTTTTTATCATAATGACTTTTGTAACGGTTACGAAATTTATCAACACGGCCGGCCGTATCCACAAATTTCATTTTCCCTGTATAAAAAGGATGTGAGGTGTGTGAAATTTCAAGTTTTACCAATGGATATTCTTTGCCATCTTCCCACACAATAGTTTCTTTGGTAGAAGCTGTTGAACGGGTGATAAAAGTATAGTCATTGGATGTATCTTTAAAAACCACTAAACGATAATCTTTCGGATGAATACCTTTTTTCATAATACGTATAATTTTAAAAATTCGGATGCAAAATTACACTACTTTTACTTATAAACAAGAGTTTCGGAAAGTTTTTTTATTTATTTTAATAAAATTTATATTACATTGACAATATTACTATCTGTTTATCAATTTTATACAATATTTTCTTATAACTTGTATAAGAAATCCATAGTGTCAATATTGTCAGCATAATCAAATAATTCAGGACATTGAGCTTTTCCATATCCAATGGTAAAAAATCTGCCCTGTAACCCTCCCACCACGCATTGAATTTTTTCCAGGTTTGACTCAACAAAAGATGTTACCGCATCCAGGCATGAATACCTTTGAAAATTCAGAACAGCAACAGGCGAATTAATTAACGGATCTTCCTTTAAAATAAAAAATCCACCATCAATAAACGGCTGATTATTCATGATAAAGATGGTTTTAAAATAATCATAATTGTTCCGGTATTTATTATGTTCATTGATTTTGGAGTACGTTTGCATGGCACTTGTAAATTCCTCGAAATCATACTTTTCAGGAACGAAAATACAGGAAACGTTGCGGCATCCAAGGCCGAAATAGCTAAAAATATCGTTTCCCAGCAGTTGCAATTGCTCCCGGGTTTCATCGCCCGACAACACGGCAAGGCTATTGCGGTGACTGCGGATAATATGCGGATACTTTTCAAAATAATAATCGAAGTAGCGCGAAGTATTGTTGCTTCCTGTAGCTATCACGGCATCGAACCCCTGCAGCGTATCTCCTGCAAAACAAATATAATCTTTGTATCTTGCATCGGTTTGTATAAGAATTTGGGTAATTGCCGGCAACAAAAAACGATCACTTTGCGACAATTTTCCAATAAATATATTACCGCTCATCAGCACACACAAAAAATCATGAAACCCCACCAACGGGATATTACCTGCCATAACCACAGCCACCTTTCGTGGTGTTTTTCTGTTGCTGGTTAGCCAGGGATAGGTATCTGTCCACTTTCTCAGTTTGCATTCTTCAAGCATATAAACTATGGACTTCATCGAATGCAAAACCGTTTCGGGAGTGAAAAAGCCATTGTTCCTGACACTTTCGCTCAAGGCTGTTTGTAAAATAATATCTTCCGGAAGGTTGCAGTTAGTATTGTGATGGATGAAGTGATTCAGCACTTCCGTGAGTTTAATAAAGTTTTTAATATGATCGTCCGTCGTTATCGGAATGATTTTTTCATCCATTTTTTATATTTTTGTCAAAATTAATGGAAATTAGCGTGGCAAAATAAAGAAGACACGATTTTCGTTACATTATTATTCATTGAACTCGGATGCTTAATCGTTTGATAATTTTTTGTGCGTTACTGATACTTGTGCCGGTTGTTACTATCTCGCAAACCGCCGACTATCGGCTGGATTCATTGAAATTGTATAGCAACACGATAGCCAGCGAAAATCCCGACTTTAAGAAATATGAGGCAAACGAAAAAATGGAGTTGTTGCTGGAGAAGATTTTTGCATCCGAAAAATATTTTGAATTTCCTTTCGATTCACTGAAAAAAATTGCCGTGCTGACCGCTCCGGATAAAAAGTTTAAACTGTTAACCTGGGGTATAGCT
>DAOOWO010000124.1:0-7263 GCA_035371225.1 Bacteroidales bacterium
TCAAAACACTGAGGCAACCTTACAGATGGCTCTTGGTGATATTGCTCATATACTTAGTTCTGTTTTTGGTATGCCTGGGCTTTTTGGGAATCCGGGAGATGATGCTACGTTAGAGAATGGCCCAAGTGATGAGATGCCAATGAATGAACAGCAAGATATAGAGGATAATAAACAACCAACAGTTGATAATAAAAGTGATAGTAGGGCATATTTTTACTACCGATGCTGCCGTCAATCAGGCAGGAAATAATGAAGTAAGCTCAACTCCTGCCAGCCAGGAACCAGCCACTGTTATCATTTACCGTAAAAATTCACCTTCCGGATTTGCTGTAGTGTATGATGTTTATGCGGATACCAAATACATAACCAAGGTTGCCAACAACACTTATTTTTCCACAAAGGTAGAACCTGGTTTGGTTACCTTCAATGCCATGACAGAACCCCCCAAAGTTACCGCATCCATGAATCTGGAGCCGGGGAGAACCTATTATCTGAAATGTGGGGTTAGTACGGGAATGTGGGTTGGAAGGCCTGCTTTAGAATTTGTTTCGGAAAGTACAGGTATATCGGAAACTTCAAAAATGAGAAAATAACCCAACAATAAATCATTAAAAAGCTGCCCCTGTGGGCGGCTTTTTTTATTTCTGCAGCTCATTATTTTTCCAGGTGCCACAAACTTTTTTCCCTGAAACATAAGTATAACAACCTTCGCCATTGAACTTGTTTTTTCTGAACACACCCTCATAAACCGACCCATCAGGAAAAACAAGGGTGCCAAAGCCATCCTTCATATTGTTTTTTAACTGTCCCGTATATTTTTTTCCGTTGGAGCAGGTAAATACCCCCTGCCCTTCCATCTTGCTGTTTTTCCAGTCGCCGGAATACACACAGCCCTTATACTCTCCTTCGGCATAATTAAAAGTGCCCTTGCCGTTACATTTATTATCAGCCCATTCGCCGCTGTATTTATCACCATTTTTATAAACGAAAGTTCCGCTGCCGGAGATTTTATTATTCTCAAACTGTCCTTCAAAAATATCGCCATTAGCATAATGAAAAACGCCATAACCATTCATCTTGTTATTTTTCCATTCACCGGTATATTTACTTCCGGCCCAGGTACCGCTGACAAAATTATAAGTACCAGTGCCATTGAGCATATAGTTTTCAAACTCACCTTCATAGCTATTGCCGTTAGGGTATATAAAAGTTCCATAGCCATTTTTACAGTCTCCTTCCCGACAGCCATTCTTCTGGCCGTATAAGGGCATGAACGAAACTATGATTAGCAAGGCAGTGAAAAGTTTTTTAACGTGCATAACATTTTACTTTTAAGAAAAAAAAGTCATCCAGTGATTTGTGGATGACTTTTATTTCGCTTTATTGTCCGGCCTGTTGTGGAATATATTTCATTAGCATTTGCCGGTATCTGTCGCTTTCAGCTTTCTGTCCGTATTTTTCAGAATAGGACATCAGGGCTTGCAGAACCTGAAGTCCCTGCTGGGTATCTTGTCCAAAGAACCCTATAGCCTGATCAACCCCGTTCAGGGTAAACATTACATTCTTTTTAAAGGCATCCGGGTTGACACTTTCGTAATAGGTCAGGTTCTGATCATAGATATCCCCAACGATTCTGAAAATCTCTTTTCCTTTGGCACTGTCGCCAGCGCTGTAATAAAGTTCTGCATACCCAATCATATATAGATCGTAGGGTACCGCATAGTCGGGAAGCAACTCTGCCCCTTTGTTAAGCGCTTTGATGGCTTTTCCCTTTTGCCCTTCAGCCAACAATCCCTGGGCTACGCGGGCAAAATTATTCCTTAAATACAATGACATGCCATAACTTTCTTTGTCAACATAGATCGTTGGATCGTTTATATTGCCATAAACAAACTTATTCATTAG
The DNA here is from genome assembly GCA_035371225.1 of Bacteroidales bacterium. Lineage (GTDB taxonomy): Bacteria > Bacteroidota > Bacteroidia > Bacteroidales > CAIWKO01 > CAIWKO01. The sequence continues at coordinate 1,906 of DAOOWO010000124.1, forward strand.
ACAGTCATAGGTTTCATTGGTAAGCACACCACCCCGGCGGGTATCGCCTTTGACAGGCAAAAACCGATAAACACAGCCCTCAAGGAAACAATAATCATTGATATCAATAAAATCATCGACACTTGAAGGACTGGCAAAATAGATGGGACGTTCCCAGTTATTGGTGGCTATAAGGTCAAGCAACATTAGGTCGTTTTTATATAAGGTATTTTTCTTAACCTTCCAGGTAATTGCCTTTACGACCCTGTCGGCAAGATATCGCGGCACCGTTCCATTGTTGCAAACTTTGACAGAATCCACGCGGAGTGATAAATTTTTGGTGGGCAAATAAGCAACCCTACGTTTATCCTGCAATTGAACTTTGCTGTCTTCCTTATCGCTGTTGATAAAATTAATCAGTTTTTTCAAATCCCAGACATTGTTGGCATCTTTCTCGTAAAACGGTACAAAATCATTGGTACCAGCGGTATATTTCTGCGAAGGTATGGTGAATGGCAAAGGAGCCGATTCATAAATTTTGTTGAACAACTGATGGATATACCAGTCGCCGGAAGCCAGGGTAAAATTCACTACCCTTACATCGGTGCGGAAGCCTTCCACTTCCTGAACATACCACAAGGGGAAAGTATCGTTATCACCATTGGTAATCAGGATAGCATTCGGCGCACAGGAAGCAAGGTAGTTTTTCGCATAATCGCGGCAGGCATATTTATCCGAGCGGTCGTGATCATCCCAGTTTTCTTTGGCCATAATAGTCGGAACCAACAGGAAACATGCCACGACAGCAATTATCACGCTGGCCATCTGGGGAATTTTTTTTGACAGGGCATGATATATTGCTACCACACCAATACCTATCCATATTGCAAAGGCGTAAAACGACCCGGCATAAGCATAATCACGTTCGCGCGGCTGATAGGGCGTGGGGTTCAGATAAACAATAATGGCCAATCCTGTAAGCAAAAAGAGCAAGGTAACCACAAAGGCATCTTTCTTATTTTTCCAGAAATGGAATATAAGGCCCGCCAGTCCCAGCAGTAGTGGCAGAAAATAGTATGTGTTCCTGCCTTTGTTGGTAAGCATTTTGTCGGTAAGTTTATCTTGATTACCAAGCCGTGCCGCATCCAGAAACTTTATTCCGCTTATCCAGTTACCGTTCGCCACATCTTTGTTTCCGGATTCATCAATACCAAACCCTTGAATGTCGTTTTGTCTTCCCACGAAATTCCACATAAAATAGCGCAGGTACTGGTTGCCTATCTGATTTTTAAAGAAAAACGCCAGGTTTTCTCCAAAAGTTGGTTTTGATTTGCCTTTGGTTCCTGTCCATGCCTTGTAAGCACGTATATGTTTTTCCTGCTCGCTCCACATACAGGGAAAAAGGCCACATCCCTGAGGATCATATTCATAAGAAACTTTCCGTGTCGTGGGAATATATTTATCGTCGCCTTTTATATAGTTATAAGCCCCTTCCTTGGAATCTATAACCCTGGCATTGAAATACTGTCCGTATAATACCGGCCAGTCGCCATATTGATCACGGTTCAGATATGTCAGCAGGGTAAGAGCGTCCTTGGGAGCATTTTCATTGATAGGGGTGTTGGCATTGGCACGTACCACCAGCATTACAAATGAAGAATACCCGATAATAATAAAAGTAAAACATAAAATAACGGTATTTAAAATCGTCTTACCGCGTTTTTTTGAAAATATCAGTCCAAAAATAATGAGGCCGATAAGCAGTGCAAAATAGATGATAGTACCCGAATTAAAAGGCATATGAACGGTATTCACGAAAAATAATTCGAAATATCCGGCCAGTTTTACCGTCCAGGGAATAATGCCTGATTGCACCAATCCAAGGATGATAACAGATAGGATAAGCACCAGAATAAAATTCTTGGTAGATTGTTTGCCTTTTCTGAAATAATAAAGCATAGTCATGGCGGGGATACAAAGCAGGTTAAGCAAGTGAACACCAATGGACAAACCCATCATAAATGCAATAAACACTATCCAGCGGTTTGCATATTTTTCGTCGGCCACCACTTCCCATTTTAAAATTGCCCAAAAAACAACGGCGGTAAAAAATGCTGAGGTAGCATAAACCTCACCTTCCACAGCAGAGAACCAGAAAGAATCCGTAAACGTATAGGCCATAGCGCCAACCAGGCCTGCTCCCAGCACGATGAGTGTCTGTGGTGCTGTCAGGTCGTAACTGCTGCTTTTTACAAATAACTTTTTTGCAATAGCAGTGATAGACCAAAACAGAAACAAGATAGCAAAACCACTAAGAATAGCCGACATGCTGTTAACCATCATGGCCACCTTAGTCACATCGCCACCAGCAAATAATGAAAAGAATCTACCCATCAATTGAAATAAGGGTGCTCCCGGTGGATGACCTACTTCAAGTTTAAAAGCAGTTGAAATATATTCTCCGCAATCCCACCAACTGGCTGTTGGTTCAATGGTGAGCAAATAAACGCCAGAGGCAACAACAAACACTATCCAGCCAAGGATGTTATTGAGTAACTTAAAGTTTTTCAGCATATTCTTAAAATTTACAATTATAATTTAAATCGACGAAATTAGTAATTTGGCATAATATAACTGCTTTTTTTAAAAAAAAATTACTTTTACTGCCATAAATCATGTTATGAATACTCTTTTCCGTCTCAAAGATTTTCTTCATTACAAACATAAAGCAGGAACAGCATTTAACGTACATTCGCCTTTTGCGTATGCCTTTTATACTGAGGTGGTACGTTCAAAACAAAAAATCCCCAAAGCACTGGTGGCTGTAGAGCAAATCAGGAAAACATACCTGCATTCACCGGAAAAGATTTTTGTAAACGATCTGGGCACAGGAATTTTTTCCAAGCCATCACAAAGAAAAATCCGGGATATCATGCGTAAATACTCCAGCTCAAAAAAAGATGCTTTTCTGCTATTCCGAATGGTCCAATACCTGAAACCCTCCACCATCCTTGAGTTAGGCACCTCATTGGGGGTAAGCGCCATGTCAATGGCAATGGCCAATAAGAACATACGGCTGACCACCATTGAAGGTTGTCCGCAAACGGCCTCTTTAGCAAAGAAAAATTTTGAGAAACTTTCATTAAACATCAATCTTGTTGTTGGAGATTTTGATGAGGTACTACCCGCAATTTTAAACAAACTTCAAATTACGGGTTTGGTTTTTTTTGATGGGAATCACACCAAAGAAGCCACGTTGAAATATTTTGAGGAATGCCTGAAATATACCAACAGCCAGTCGGTATTTGTTTTTGATGACATCCACTGGTCGCCGGGCATGTACCAGGCCTGGAACAGGATATGTGCCCATCCTGATGTCACAACCAGCATGGATCTGTACCATCTGGGAATAGTTTTCTTTAATAAAAAAATCAGTAAACAACATTATGTTTTGAAGTATTAAACTACCTTTGTTTAATATTACTCTTTATATGGCACAGGAAATCATCAGGCTGACAAATATTTCGAGACATTATAAGGTGGGTACCCATATTGTAAAAGCGCTTCAGGATATTTCACTGACAATTTACAAAAACGAATATGTTGCCCTGATGGGACCATCTGGTTCCGGTAAATCAACCCTGATGAACATACTCGGGTGCCTGGACACCGCTTCAGCCGGCAAATATGTACTGAACGGCAAAGATGTAAGTAAAATGGACGACAATGAGTTGGCCGAAATTCGCAATAAAGAAATCGGGTTCGTGTTTCAGACCTTCAATTTGCTTCCCCGCTCCACCGCCCTGGATAATGTTACGTTGCCCCTGGTATATGCCGGCTACAGCAAAAATCAAAGAACAGAACGCGCCATGCAGGTGTTGGAACAGGTACAACTTGCCGACCGCATGACACATAAGCCCAACGAGCTTTCGGGCGGACAACGCCAACGCGTGGCTATTGCCCGCGCCTTGATAAACAAACCCTCCATCATACTCGCCGATGAGCCTACAGGCAACCTGGATTCAAAAACCTCTATTGAAATTATGGGACTTTTTGAAGATATCCATGAGCAGGGGAACACCATTATCCTTGTTACCCATGAAGAAGATATTGCCCGCCATGCACACCGAATCATCCGACTAAAAGACGGGCTTGTTGACACCGACCTGTCCAATGAAAATTTCAGAAAAATGGATTTTTATGACAGGGAAAACATTACAGAAGAAGAGGAATGAAAGCAACACATACTAAAATATATACAAAAAAAGGTGATGCCGGGCAAACCTCGCTTTTGGGCGGAGAACGCGTGGATAAGACAGATCCCAGACTTGAAGCCTACGGCACCCTGGACGAATTAAATTCTCACATCGGACTGGTACGCGATTTTGCTATTGATGCCCCGGTAAAAAATTTTTTACTTACTATTCAGGAAAATATTTTTACAGCCGGATCTATTCTTGCAGCCGGCAACGACACAGTTTTAAGCAAACTCCCTTCCCTCAACAAAGAAGACCTGATAGCGCTCGAACGGGAAATTGACCGTATGTGCGAAAAAATTCCTCCACAAAAGCATTTTATCCTTCCGGGCGGGCACCCAATAGTTTCATACTGCCATATTACCCGCTGTGTTTGCCGCAGAGCGGAACGTGCCATCGTCAGACTCGACTTGTCGGAAAAAAAACAGCGGCTGACACTAACTTATGTTAATCGCTTATCCGATTATTTATTTGTACTGGCCCGTTTTCTTGCTGTCGAACTTGGCATAAAAGAAATTTTTCGCGAAAATCAAAAATAATTTCATCCGCACTCAATATTTCAAACAACACTATCGTTATGCTAGAAATATTGGAGTTTTAGACGAATATCAAGCCGGAATAATTTGTTAATAAATAAAAATAATTAAGGATAACAAAATAATTCTTGACTTTTTAATATCAATTATTATATTTTTGCAAAAAATTTTAAACCAGGAAATATGTATTGGACTTTAGAGTTAGCATCAAAATTAGAAGATGCACCCTGGCCAGCAACCAAAGACGAATTGATTGATTACGCCATGCGCACAGGGTTGCCTTCAGAAGTCATTGAAAATCTTAAAGAAATTGAGGATGAGGGAGAGATTTATGAAAGCATTGAAGATATCTGGCCTGATTATCCCACCAAAGAAGATTTTTTCTTTCACGAAGACGAGTATTGATAGTTATTAAATTAACCCAGATAAGAAGCTTCCGAAAGGAGGCTTTTTTTGTTTTTTCAACTGTAAGTTTTCTGATAAAAATTCACAAAGCTGTGTAACTTTGCAGCGTTTCACCTTATAAAATCATTATGGAAATAGTTGTCAGCGGCATCAGGCCTACCGGAAACCTCCACCTGGGTAAT
>DAOOWO010000125.1:0-7216 GCA_035371225.1 Bacteroidales bacterium
CCACGCGCTGAAATTAAAACTGGTTGAAAAATTGTTGGAATTACTTGATAACAAAACATCGCAGGGGGTTTATAACAACCTGAAAGAAGAGATTATCCCCAAAAAGGCCAAATTTACACAAAAGGCACTGATGGCAATGGATTATACTGTTATCAATCCGACAAAATGGACAGCAGATAAAGACACTAACGAACTCGTTAAACTGCTGTTACATAATTATACTATAAAGTATCGCGAACTGCTCGGAATCTTCAACAGGAACAAGTTTATTGAAACTGTTGGTGATGACCTGCCTTCAGGCATCGTGAAACTGGCAAAAGTTTATGTGGCTAAAAAACGTAAACTAAAAGTTGGAGATAAAATGGCAGGACGTCACGGTAACAAAGGTATTGTGGCTCGTATTGTCCGCGACGAAGATATGCCGTTCCTCGATGATGGCACACCCGTGGATATAGTACTTAATCCTTTGGGCGTTCCTTCGCGAATGAACCTTGGCCAAATCTATGAAACTGTGCTCGGATGGGCCGGACAAAAACTAAAAATGTCCTTTGAAACACCTATTTTTAATGGCGCATCGCTTGAAGATATCAACGACTATATGGAAAAGGCAGGATTGCCGGCCAATGGTAAAGTGTATCTGAAAGATGGTGGCACCGGCGAACGTTTCGACCAGCCGGCCACTGTGGGCGTGATTTATATGCTGAAACTGCACCACCTGGTTGATGACAAAATGCATGCACGTTCCATTGGGCCTTACTCTCTTATTACGCAACAGCCCCTGGGCGGTAAGGCACAGTTTGGCGGTCAGCGTTTTGGAGAAATGGAAGTCTGGGCTCTGGAAGCTTTCGGAGCCGCTAATATTCTCCAGGAAGTGCTTACCATCAAATCCGACGATGTTACCGGTCGTGCAAAGGCTTATGAAGCCATAGTAAAAGGCGAAAATATGTCTATACCCGGTATTCCCGAATCCTTCAACGTGCTTGTCCACGAACTCAGAGGTTTAGGCCTGAATATTACTTTTGAAGAATAAGTTTTTGTTCCTGATTAATGGAAATAGAAAAATAAAATTATGGCTTTTAGAAAAGAATTAAACACCAAAGGCAGTTTTTCTAAAATATCAATAAGTTTGGCATCTCCCGAACATATCCTTGAAAGATCAAGCGGTGAGGTGCTAAAACCGGAAACAATCAATTACCGCACCTACAAGCCCGAACGCGACGGCTTGTTTTGTGAGCGGATTTTTGGACCAGTAAAAGACTGGGAATGTCACTGCGGAAAATACAAACGTATCAGATACAAAGGAATAGTCTGCGACCGTTGCGGCGTTGAAGTTACCGAAAAGAAAGTGAGAAGGGAAAGGGTTGGCCATATTCAGCTTACCGTTCCGGTAGCTCATATATGGTTTTTCAGATCATTGCCTAACAAAATCGGCGCCTTACTGGGTATCCCGTCAAAAAAACTGGAAACTATCATTTATTACGAACGTTATGTCGTAATAAACCCGGGTATCAAAGAAGGATTAAACGCCCTGGATTTTTTGACCGAAGAAGAATATTTTGCAGTACTCGATGAACTGCCAAAGGAAAACCAGGCTCTCGACGACAGCGACCCCAACAAGTTTATCGCAAAAATGGGTGCTGAAGCCGTTTACGACCTGCTATCCCGCCTCAACCTCGACGAGCTTTCGTATACCTTGAGGGACAAGGCAAACAATGAAACCTCACAACAACGTAAACAGGAAGCCCTGAAACGTCTGCAAGTGGTGGAAGCATTTCGCGAAGCCAATACCAGGATGGAAAACAGGCCCGAATGGATGATTGTTAAAGTTGTACCGGTTATTCCTCCTGAATTGAGGCCGCTGGTACCCCTTGATGGAGGCAGGTTTGCTACTTCCGACCTTAATGATTTGTACCGAAGAGTCATTATCAGAAATAACCGTCTGAAAAGACTCATTGAAATAAAAGCTCCCGACGTGATTCTTAGAAATGAAAAACGTATGCTTCAGGAAGCTGTTGACTCTTTGTTCGATAATTCCAGAAAAGCCAAAGCCGTTAAAACAGAATCAAACCGTGCCTTGAAATCCCTGAGCGACAGCTTGAAAGGAAAACAGGGACGTTTCCGTCAAAACCTGCTCGGAAAACGTGTTGACTATTCCGGTCGTTCAGTTATTGTTGTAGGCCCTGAATTGAAACTTAATGAATGTGGTATCCCCAAAGAAATGGCTTCGGAATTGTTCAAGCCATTCATTATCCGTAAAATGCTCGAAAGAGGCATTGTGAAAACAGTAAAATCAGCTAAGAAAATTGTGGACCGGAAAGATCCTGTAGTGTGGGATATCCTCGAAAATGTTATGAAGGGACACCCCGTACTGCTCAACCGTGCTCCTACGTTGCACAGGCTCGGTATTCAGGCATTTCAGCCCAAAATGATCGAAGGTAAAGCTATTCAACTTCACCCGCTGTGTTGTACCGCTTTCAACGCCGACTTTGACGGTGACCAGATGGCAGTGCATGTCCCCCTGGGAAATGCCGCTATCCTTGAAGCACAAATATTGATGCTGGCATCTCACAACATTCTTAACCCGGCCAACGGAGCCCCCGTTACTGTTCCTTCGCAGGACATGGTACTCGGACTGTATTATACTACTAAAGGAAGAAGAAATATTCCGGAAAATCCTGTCAAAGGAGAAGGAATGACTTTTTATGGCCCGGAAGAAGTGATTATTGCCTTTAACGAAAAAAAGATTGACCTGCACGCCTTCATCAATGTGAAAGTGGATGTTAAGGAAAACGGTGTTCTTGTCAATAAACTTATTGAAACTACCGTCGGCAGGGTGTTATTCAACCTGGTAGTTCCCAAAGAATATGGCTTTATAAATCAATTGCTGACAAAAAAATCCCTTCGTGATATTATCGGTGACGTATTGAAAATTACCGGTACCGCCCGTACGGCTCAGTTCCTTGATGATATCAAGCACCTAGGTTATACCATGGCATTCAAGGGAGGTCTGTCGTTCAACCTTGGCGATTTGGTGGTTCCTGCTGTTAAACCAGAAATGATCAGCAAAGCCGAAGAAGAAGTTGATGAAATTAAGGCTAACTACGGAGCAGGTTTAATTACACACAGCGAACGTTACAACCAGATAATTGACGTATGGACACACACTAACTCGCGTCTGACACATACGCTTATGTCCCAGTTAACACAACATATGCAGGGCTTTAATCCTGTGTATATGATGCTTGACTCCGGTGCCCGTGGTTCTAAAGAACAGATCCGTCAGTTATGCGGGATGAGAGGTCTGATGGCCAAGCCTCAGAAATCAGGAGCTTCAGGTGCTGAAATTATTGAAAACCCCATTTTGTCAAATTTCCGCGAAGGACTGTCTGTGTTGGAGTACTTTATCTCAACCCACGGTGCACGTAAAGGTTTGGCCGACACCGCTCTGAAAACTGCCGATGCCGGATATCTTACCCGTCGTCTGGTAGATGTTACACAGGATGTAATCATCTCCGAACAGGATTGCGGCACATTAAGAGGACTGACAATTACGGTGCTTAAGAAAAATGAAGACATCGTCGAAAGCCTTCACGACCGTATCCTTGGCCGTGTAACACTCCACGATATTTACCATCCGCAGACAGGCGAGTTGATTGTAAAAGCCGGCGAAGAACTGACCGAAGAAATTTGTGATGTCATAGCCGATTCTCCTATCGACAGCGTGGAAATACGTTCCGTTTTGACCTGCGAATCACATCATGGAGTATGTGCAAAATGTTACGGAAGAAACCTAGCCACAGGAAAAATTGTACAAAAAGGCGAAGCTGTGGGCGTTATTGCCGCACAATCTATCGGTGAACCTGGTACACAGCTTACCCTCCGAACATTCCACGTGGGTGGTGTTGCCGGCGTAAATATTGCCTCTTCCTCGAAGATAGAAGCTAAATATGATGGCTTGCTCGAAATTGAAGAACTCCGTTCCGTACCTTATACTGATGCCGAAGGTAACTTGTTAGACATGGTCATTGGCCGTTCGGCTGAAATGAAGATCGTGGATATAAACACCAAAAACGTGCTTGCTTCGGGCAACATTCCTTATGGAGCATCATTGTATTTTAAAAACGGAGATGTTGTTAAAAAAGGTGAGTTGATATGCGATTGGGATCCTTTTAATGCACTGATCGTTTCTGAAGTTGGCGGTAAAGTTGCTTATGAAGATGTCATTGAAAATATTACTTTCCGCGAAGAATCAGATGAGCAAACAGGGTTCCACGATAAGGTAATAATTGAAACCAGGCACAAAGCCAAAAACCCGTTGATAAAAATTATCAACGAAAAAACCAAAGAAGTAATCAAACAATATGATATGCCGGTTGGCGCCCACATTAAAGTGGTAGAAGGCCAAAAAATAAAACCCGGAGAAACTTTATGCAAAATCCCGAGATCAGTTGGAAAATCTGGTGATATCACGGGCGGTCTGCCCAGGGTAACTGAATTGTTTGAAGCACGTAATCCTTCCGATCCCGCAGTGGTTTCTGAAATTGATGGTGTGGTTTCTTTTGGTAAAAAACTCAAACGCGGCAGCAAAGAGGTTATTATCACCTCCAGAACCGGCGAGAGCAAGAGTTACCTCATTAACACCACCAAACAAATTCTGGCGCAGGAAAATGACTATATTAAGGCCGGCGATAAACTCTCCGATGGCGCTATCACCCCAGCCGATATTCTGGCTATTAAAGGATCTACTAATGTGCAGGAATATATTGTAAATGAAATACAGGAAGTGTATCGTTTGCAGGGTGTGAAAATAAACGACAAACATTTTGAAGTCGTGGTCCGCCAGATGATGAGAAAAGTAGAAATCGAAGATCCGGGCGATACCCGCTTCCTGGAAGGCGAACTGGTGAACAAGATTGATTTTCAGGAGGAAAACGACTGGATTTACGGTAAAAAAGTTATTGTAAACCCTGGCGATGAGTCGAATTACAAACCAGGCCAGATAATTCCTGCACGTAAGCTCAGAGATGAAAACTCTATGCTGAAACGCAAGGATAAAAAGTTAATCGAAGCCCGTGATGCTCATCCTGCCACTGCACGTCAGATATTGCAGGGTATCACAAGGGCATCTCTGCAAACCAAGAGCTGGATATCAGCGGCTTCTTTCCAGGAAACTACAAAGGTATTGACCGATGCGGCAGTATTCTCAAAATCCGACGACCTTGCCGGACTGAAAGAAAACGTCATCGTTGGCCACCTGATTCCTGCCGGTAGCGGCTTGCGTGAGTATGATAAGATTATTGTCAGCACCAGGGAGGAATATGAAAATCTGTTAGCTTCAAAAGAAAAAGAAGAAAACACAAGCGAAAATGAATAGTTATTAACTATAAAAAAATATCGCCGGCACTGTGTCCGGCGATATTTTTTTTTAAAACAAAAACCATGGAAAAGAAAAATGAACAACAATTGAACATCGAGTTAAGTGAAGAAATAGCAGAAGGCATTTATTCCAACCTCGCCATTATCACTCATTCGCACTCCGAGTTTATCCTGGATTTTGTAAAAATTATGCCGGGTATTCCCAAGGCAAAAGTTAAATCGCGTATCATACTTACTCCGCAGCATGCCAAACGACTGCTGAATGCGCTGAAAGATAATATTTCAAAATTTGAAGAAAATTTTGGCACTATCGACGACAATAATCCTGTTGACCTGAGCCCTTATAATTTCGGCGGCCCTACAGCAAGGGCTTAATATTTATTGCTTCTTTTCTTTCTTATTCTATGAGCATTTTACCCTGCCCCGTGCTTGTGTTTCCATCAATTATTTTAAAGAAATACATCCCTTGGCTCATGCCGCTTCTTGATATTTTTATTTCTTTTCCTGTTAGGTTTTCCTGCCGCATTACTTCTTTACCTAAAACATCATAAACAAGCAGTGTGGCTTTAAACAAAGGCTTTGAGAGAAGCAGTGTCGTATAATCTGAAAAAGGATTAGGATGAACGGTAATAGTACTTTCTTTGTTAGCTATTTCATCAACGGAGGTAGTACTGCCGCAGGTATCAACATAATTGCCGCCGATCCATTTGGCCAGATAACTTATGGAATCCCCATCAATAGTCCAAAAACCACCACCGATGTATAAAGTATCGTGATAAAAATCAAGGGTATTTACAACATTGTCGAAAGTTGTACCAAAACCACACCATTTACTGCCGTCCCATTTTGCAATACCATCAGCCGGTACGCCACCAGCGTGTTTAAATGCACCGCAAACATACAAGGTGTCTTTATAAACTTTCATGTCATGGATCATGCCGTCAACGCCTTCTCCTAATTCAGACCATTGATTACCATCCCATTTTGCAATATTGTTACCGGGATTATTTGGATCGTCATTTTTTGAAAACAGTCCGGCAACAATTAACTCATTATTATAAACTAACATTTTATTTACAAAAACTATACTCCCTCTTATACCGCCACCTACACTCACCCAATCAGCGCCATCCCATTTTACAATATTAAAAATTGTGCCGATAGGAAGATTATTTAGATTTCCGCATACATAAAGTTCATTATTATAAAAAGCAATATCATTTATTCTATTCTTTGCGCCTATATCTGTTGGAATAACCGGAAAGTTATGTACAGCGCTCCAGTTTGAACCATCGTACTTGCCTATACTGTTTGCTGAAATTCCTTCAATACTATCGAAAACTCCGCAAATATATAATTCACTGTTAATAATTTTTAATCTGATGCCAATGCCGTGCGTTCCATCACGCATCTTTAATCCTGTTCCAAAGTTTTCCCAGTTAATTCCGTTCCAGTATGTAATACCATTTACAGTTTTATTACCGGCTTTTGTGAAATTTCCTATAACATAAATCTGATTACTAAACCTTATAATTCCGTTAACAGGTAATGTACTTACTGGCCCCGGTGTAATACAATCCCATTCCACACCGCACCCTAGAGTTGATATTGATGAGCCATTCCATTTTGCTATTCCTACAATTGTTTCATTATTGATATGTGAGAATGAACCACCAAAAAACAATTCATCAGAAGAGCTGTCTTCATAGAATGTTGATACAGGATTGTCCAGATTAAAAGTAACCGCCCAATTCTGGGCGGTTATCGATACTGAAATAAAAAAAAACAGAACTATCAGTAAATATTTCATAATGTTATTGATTTATAAATTTACTTGTAA
>DAOOWO010000126.1:0-7149 GCA_035371225.1 Bacteroidales bacterium
AAATTTTTGATTAAATCGCTGACCGTATTACTGTAAAAACCCTCTTTGCCGCCAAAGTTCAGTTCACTTCTCATAAAAACCCTTCGCACCGGCTCATACAAAATAATTGTAATCAGCACAACCGGTATGATATGGACTTTAACTGATTCTAAAAATAAGTATTTCTTTTTCAAAATTATCCGGCTGTTTATAAAGTCGGTAATGAAGTATATCAGCATTAATGCCGCATAACTAATCAGCATAGTGAAACTGCTCAGCACAGCCAACATTGACGCGATGTGAAAAAACACGATGTCTTTTGATTTTCTCGTCTGAAAATACCTTATAAAATGATATAAACTCATCAGCAAAAATCCATACGATAACCCATATCCCCTGGCCAATCCAAATAAATCAACCATGCCCGGGTTAGTACATAAAAGAATAAAAACAGCCCAAGCCACTATCCTGTCGCTGTTTTTGAACAATAAGAAACCATACACCATATACACCGCAAACAACAACAGATTTGGTAGTCGTAAGGAAATTTCCGACGACCCGAAAAGCACTTCAGCATACTTCATGAGTAGGCTGTTCAATATGTGATTATTTGTGTACCAGTCGCTAAAGGAAATAATATCCATAAAACTGGTATGAGCATAATGTAAGTATGAAAAACTCTCGTCGGTTGTAAAAGATGATATCGAAGCCTTTACAAAGATGTACAAGAAAACCAACAGGCCTGAAGCAAGAAATAACAAATCAGTTTTTGAAAGTTTCAGACACATATGGTAATTTTATATATATTGTATTGGTTTTTTTTCTATAAAAACTATAAAACCATGAATGACTCAGGAATAGTTATGGATTTAAAAATGATTTTTTGCAAATTAAACATAATACAAAAGAAAATCAATTTGTTTGCCACACAACCTGAAGGGAGCAAATTGATTTTTCAACATACCCTTTAGTGCTGGGATAATGTTGAATATCAAAGCTATAATAAATTTATTATTCAAATTCCAAAACGTTTCTTAGTTAAAATTTTTTGTTCAGAATGATTTTATTCCAAATTTCATCTCTTATTCTTCATAATAGAGGTATTCGTACTTCGTGGCAAACATACTGCGGATGTTTTCGGCAGGATCTTGAGTATATACCAGGGATTCAGCAAGTTTCCCATCATCATTATATGTGCGTTCGATGCTCATCAGCAGCTCTTCGTCTCTATTGTATTCTTCCTGCTTGATGATTCTATTGTTTTCGTCAAAGGTAAACCGGGTAGTTTTTATCGAACGGGTATTTTCTTCGTATATCTCAACAACATTATCATGGTCGTCGGTGGTAAAAAGATTTTTCTCGACAAGTTGTCCCTTCACATTGTATTTCAGCGTTTTTTCACGGATGCCTTTTTCATCATAATAATACTCCGTCCTGAAACTACCATCTTCATCGGCGGCGGTGAAAATATAATTGATTATTTTACCCTCCTCATTATAAGCATATTCTCTCTTGCTCATAAGTTTGTTTTCGCCATCGGTTTGTACCGCCAAAACTAATTTCCCGTTAATGAAGTCAAGTATTTCCGTCTCTTCTATTTCGCCGTCAATATCGGTTTGTTGGCGTTTTATAAGATTTCCCTGTTCGTCATAAGAATAATGTATTATGTTTTCGCCTCCCTCCATATAAATCACTTTCTCTTCGGTAATTTTTCCGGCTTCGTTGTATATGAAAAAACGGTGTTCGGCAAGTTCCTGCTCATCAAAATAATTGAGTTCTTCGATAAGATTATTCTTTTCGTCATATTTATTGACATAATGTTCATTTACTTCACCGGCATGGTTAAAAGCCATGGTTTTCAATACATTGCCATTTTGGTCATATTCGGTCAGCGCCGACAAAAATGAGTCTTTTTCATACCAGTCGGTTTCATCAGGATTCGATGGGTTTTCCATGGCGTAGCTAATCCTGTATTCTTTGGTGCTTTGAATTTTCTTTTCCATAATCTGTTTTACACGATAAATTATTTATTATTATCCAGTCGCTAAATTATAATTTGTAATCAGTATATGATTCATTTTAAAGAATTATTTATAAAATTTCGCACGAATTTTTCTACAACAATTTGATATACAGTATTATAATTGTCAATAAAATTCTTTACCCGGCAAAAAAATGTTTGGCTATTGGCCTGAAACCATCCGAATAATTGTAATCTTTTGCTATCTGCTTTCTTTGAAAATCATTGCCAGGGCTTTGGCAATCACTTCTGCGTGGTCAAAAGCCAGCACTGGCAAGCCATCTACCGGAAACCATTGGGCTTCGTCGGCATCATCCCCTGCCCTCACCTGCATGCAGTCCTTGTCGAACCAACCGGAATAAACAATGCTGATAGTCCGGTAACGCGGATCGCGGCCCACAGTACCCACGGCAAACAGTTGTTTCAGAGATGTATGCACCACGCCGGTTTCTTCACGAAGCTCGCGCGAGGCAGCATGGTCAAGTTCTTCGTCAATTTCGACAAACCCGCCGGGTAAAGCCCAAAGTCCGCGAAAAGGCTCCTTCAGCCTTTTTATCAGCAGGATTTCATTGTATGGCAGGCTTTTGCGCAATATCACCGCATCAACGGTAACGGCAGGCATTGGGTAAGGATAAGTATATGGCATGACGCTGAATTCAATGTTTTATCAGACGATGGATAGGAATGGGTTCTCCGTGCGAAACAAACAATTCTATGCCCCCTTCATTTTGCAACTTTATCCACGAAGTTTTTATCTGCAGGCGGTCTTCGGCCACCATGGGATAAAAACCCGGATTAAGCAGATGACAAAGGTTCATGGCGGCATCGCCCACAAAAGCACGGCCATCATCAAAAACCAACGCCATAGAATCGCTGGTATGTCCCGGCATGGTGATAATTTTTGCAGGGATACCGATAGTTCTTAACAATTCATTGTTATCTGAATCAAGGATTATGTCATTTTTATCGGCAATCACAGCTTCATTAACCCTTGCCAACCCAAAAAAATGCTGAAGACGCATCAGGAAACAAACAAGTCCTGTATTACCTGTCATTTCCTTATTATTCACACCACTGGCCAAAAAAGACAGAGCATTGCGATGCACTATCAGTATGGCTTTCGACTCATCTATAAGTCTTTTAAGAAAGCCTGTATGGTCGGTATGATGATGTGTTAGAAAAACATATTTTATCTGCGACAACTTCACCGCATTTTTTTCCAGTTCCTTGCGGAATTTCGAATATGTGTTACGGGTGGAGGTATCAATCAGCAGGTACCCGCCATCGCAGCGTATCAGAAAACATTTTGTGATACCCAATGAGAACGTTAAAAAAGTCGGGGCTCTCATGTCCTCCATCCCATACTTATATTAGTTTTTTACCAATAATTATGGTTCCACATCCGGTTTAAGGGCTACTGTTATTTAGCGAAACTAATAGCTCTTGTCTCCCGGATTACAGTAATTTTTATCTGGCCGGGATAGGTCATTTCATTCTGAATCTTGGTGGAAATATCGTAAGCCAGTTGGTTGGCTTCGTTGTCCGACACTTTTTCGGCACCCACAATAACGCGCAATTCCCTTCCTGCCTGGATGGCATAGGTTTTCACCACACCGGGATAGGCCAGGGCTAGTTCTTCGAGGTCTTTCAGTCGGTTGATATAGGATTCCACAATCTCGCGACGTGCACCGGGGCGGGCGCCTGAGATAGCATCGCATATCTGGACAATAGGCGAAATCAGCGAGGTCATTTCCACTTCTTCATGGTGTGCGCCGATGGCATTGCATACCTCAGGTTTTTCTTTAAATTTTTCAGCCAGGTTCATTCCCAGGATGGCATGTGGCAATTCGGGTTCGTTATCGGGCACTTTACCGATATCGTGGAGCAGACCGGCCCGTTTGGCAAGTTTTGGATTGAGCCCGAGTTCAGAGGCCATAATAGCTGATAGGTTGGCCACTTCGCGGGAATGCTGCAGGAGGTTCTGGCCGTATGAAGACCGGTATTTCATCTTTCCGATCATGCGTATCAGTTCGTGATGTATGCCGTGCACACCCATATCAATAGCGGTACGTTTACCTACCTCAATGATGTCCTGTTCAATCTGTTTTTTGGTTTTGGCCACCACTTCTTCGATACGTGCAGGATGAATTCGTCCGTCGGTAACCAACTGATGCAGCGATAAGCGTGCAATCTCGCGGCGTACCGGGTCGAAACCCGAAATGATGATGGCATCGGGGGTATCATCGATGATAACTTCCACGCCGATAGCGGCTTCCAATGCTCGGATGTTTCTACCTTCGCGACCGATGATGCGGCCTTTAATTTCGTCGTTATCAATGTTAAATACGGATACGGAGTTTTCGATAGCATGTTCGGCGGCGGTGCGCTGCAGGGTTTTGATAACAATTTTTTTGGCTTCGAGGTTGGCTGTATCGCGAGCTTCGTCGATAATTTCCCGGATGTGGTTGGCTGAATCGGCCTGTGCTTTTGATTTGAGCAGATCAATGAGTTGTGCTTTTGCTTCAGAAGCCGAGAGACCGGAGATTATCTCCAGTTTTTCAACCTGCTGTGATTGCATGCGTTCTACTTCTTGCTGTTTTTTGTTGAGCAGGTCAAGTTGTACATTCAGATTTTCTCTTACATTACCTAATTCTTTCTCCTTGCGGCTCAATTCTTCTAATTTTTGCGAAACAAGGGCTTCTTTTTGTTTAACACGGTTTTCACTTTTAAGAACATTATTGTTGCGTTCGTTAATTATTTTTTCGTGTTCACTTTTCAGTTGGAGAAATTTTTCTTTGGCTTGCAGCTCCTTGCTTTTACGAAGCACTTCGGCTTCGCTTTCTGCTTCTCTGATAAGCTTTTCTGATTTCTTTTCAATCGCCTTGCGTATCAACAGGGTTGAAATCAGTATTCCGAGGAGTATCCCTCCGACTGCCGAAATGAGTACAATAAGTATTGGATTCATGATATAAATTTATTTGGTTAATATTAATTAGTTTCAAAAAAAACCGCATTAAAATCAAAAGAAGTTTAGAATAAACTCCTGAAAACATGGGTAGGGCTACCTACTTTGTTCGGACTTCTACTGTCCCGGAGCAGGGCCCCGGAATTCCGCCGAAACGGACTGAAGCCTGTCCTACCATTGCAGAGATTACCCTAATTTGATAATGTTGAGTTTATCAAACGATGTTTTTGATTTAATGCGGGATATGTTAATTTCTTTTCAAAGAACGCTGCTTATTTGTTGTCCAGACTTTGTTCCAGCACCTTGTCAATTTCCAGCAACTTGTCTTTCAACTTAGTATCTTTATATACATTGGATTGCTCCAGATTCAGTGCGTTAGAAGTGTATTGTAAGGCGATCATTGCCAACAAGTCCTGCTTATCTTTAAAGGCATAATTATTGGCAAATTCTTTTATTTTATCATTGATTGTCCTGGCTGCTTTCCTTACTATTTCTTCCTCCTGCCGTGCAATGGTTAGCCTGTAGTTTCTGTCAGCTATTACTACCGATATCGAAAATTCTTCCATTGCTTTCAGGGTATATAAATTACTTGTTTAAAAGTGCAATACATCTGTCAACTTCCCGCAAAAATTCATTAATTCTTAATTTTGCTTTTGTCTTATCTTCTCCTTCAATTGTTTTTGCAATTCGTAATATCTTATTTTTGTCTTCTAAATATTTTATCTTTTCTTTGTTTTCCTCGTCCTTGCTGATTAATAATTCCAGTTGTTTCTTCAATTCAGCATTTTCATGCGTCAACTCTTTTAGTCGTTTAACCAATTGATGAGTTTTGAATTCAATACCGGACACCAACGCCGAAAAATCTTCCATAGCACATCAATTTGATTCTTTTACAAAGGTAGTATAATATTGTATTTAATTGCAAATTTTTTTAACTTTATTTAATAATTTTTGATAGTTTTATACTTTTATTTTTTCCAAATCAATTGTACCCATGAACGAAGATTTGCTTCATTATATCTGGAAATATCAAAGGTTTAGCTCCCCTATCGCTACCACCGATAACAAAGCCATCAAAGTGGAAAATCCCGGCAGAATAAATACAGATGCAGGACCGGATTTTACAAATGCTAAAGTTCGCATTGACAACACTTTATGGGCAGGAAACATCGAAATTCACCTTAACGCCTCCGACTGGTACGTACACCGGCACCATCAGGATGAGGCTTATGGCAACATCATTCTCCATGTGGTTTATCATGATGATAAGCCGGTGATGGACAGGAATGGGAACAAAGTGCCCACCCTGGAATTAAAAAACCACATTGACCAGCAGTTGTTGTCAGGATACAAGGATTTTGCCGGGAGCAAAAATGCCGTACCCTGTAGCAACATGGCCATTAATGTCAAAGAAATTATCCGTTTAAACTGGCTTGAAAAACTTGCAATTGATCGTTTGCAGAATAAAACCGAAACGATATTCAACAAATTAAATTTAAACATAAACAACTGGGAACAAACTTTTTATGAAGTATTTGCCAGAAATTTCGGTTTCAGTGTCAATGCCGAACCGTTTGAGCTACTTGCAAAATCGTTGCCGCAGCAATATTTCGCAAAGAGTAAAAACAATCTTTTTCAGATCGAAGCCCTGCTTTTTGGCCAGGCCGGACTGCTCGACAAAGAATTTGCCGATGAATACCCCGTCAGGCTGAAAACCGAATTCCTTTATCTTCAGAAAAAATACGGATTAAAACCAATCGAAGGACATTTATGGAGATTTCTCAGGATCCGTCCCAACAATTTCCCCACCATCCGTCTTGCGCAATTTGCCAGTCTGATACATCAATCAGAAAATCTTTTCAGCAAAGTGATTGAAAGCAGGTCATTGTCAGAGGTTTATCGTTTGTTCGACCTGACTTGTTCAGCCTACTGGCATAATCATTATGTATTTGACAAAGCCGCCGAACCCTCCTCGAAAAAGCCGACGAAAAGCACAATTAATCTTCTGATAATCAATACTATAATACCGTTTATTTTTGCCTATGGCAAAACAAAAAATGACGAAAACTATACCGAAAAAGCTTTGGATTTTCTTGCCGCCTTACCACCCGAGAAAAACCGCTATACGGAACGCTATACTGCAACAGGCATTATCCCACAAAATGCCATGCAGTCGCAGGCCATG
>DAOOWO010000127.1:0-7147 GCA_035371225.1 Bacteroidales bacterium
ACGCCGATGCGTTTCCTCACAGCAGTATTCGCCATTACCCCGGGCAACAGGTTGCTCACAGGCTCTTCGCGGCTGCAAGAAAGGCCGCTGGCACCCCTGGCACAAGCACTGACTGAGCTTGGCGCAAAAATATGTTTTACCAATAAGCAAGGATTTCCACCGTTGGTTGTCAATGGTAACGATATTGCCGGCGGCACTGTCACTATCGATGCTTCTATCAGTAGTCAGTTTATTTCGGCCCTGTTGCTCATTGCACCCGCATTGCCACACGGAATCGAACTTATACTTAAAAATAGTACCGCCTCTGCTCCATACATCCATATGACATTAAAACTGATGGAACAGTTCGGTATCATTTCCAAATGGCATCATGACAGGATAATAATACGGCACCATAAATATCACGCTGCAGATTATACCGTCGAATCTGACTGGTCGGCAGCCGCATTCTGGTACGAAATAGCGGCACTGGCCGAAAATTGCGACATCGAACTTCATGGTCTGTATGCTGATTCGCTTCAAGGCGATGCTGCCGTTACGGAAATTTTTAAAAATCTGGGGGTACAGTCAACCTTTGTGAATGATACTGTACGTCTGACAAAATGTGCTGACGTTACAAACTTTCTCCAATATGATTTTTTCGAAACCCCCGACTTGTTTCCGGCGGTGATAGCTGCCTGTGCGGCAAAAAATATTCCTTTCCGTTTTACCGGCCTCCGGAACCTTTCGCTGAAAGAGTCGGACCGGGTACAGGCTATGACTGCTGAATTGGAAAAATTCGGTCTGTTTTTTTCGGCTCCCGATAAAAACACCCTGTCTTTTGACACTGCCGCTCCAAGGGTTTCGGCTAATAAAATTGCCTGTACGGCTTATTATGACCACCGCATTGCCATGGCGCTGGCGCCGCTATCGTTACTGGGTAAAAAAATAATACTGAATCAGCCTTTCTGCGTTTCAAAATCTTATCCTTCCTATTTTGAAGACCTGAAAAACTCAGGATTCCATGTGGAATTTTCTGAAAATGATTATTTTTGAACAACATTTTTTAAAGTATGCATATTTATAAACAGATTTCAGATATCATCGGGCAAAATCAGGAAGCTGTGCTTTGCATCATCACCGGCACCACTGGCTCTTCGCCACGTAAAGCAGGCTCTAAGATGATAGTGTTTCCCGACAAAAAAATTGCAGGCACAATAGGCGGTGGAAGCATAGAATTTCAAGCGATTGCTGACGCACTCGAAGTCATGAAAACCAGCATCCCGTCAAAAAAAACATATCAACTCGAAGAGGACCTGGCTATGCATTGCGGGGGCACCGTAGAGTTGTTTTTTGATCCGATAAAAGCCAAGCTGGACCTTTTTATTTTTGGAGCCGGACATATTGGCCGCGTAGTTGCACGCTTCGCTATGGATTTTGGCTTCCGTGTTACTCTGTTTGACCCGCGGGAAAAGATTTTCGATGAATTTAACTCGGCGGCATACAACTGTATCAATGAAGATTATTTTACTGCCATTGAAAAAACATCTTTCAGCGGGAACACTTTTTGCGTGATCGTTACGCCAAAACACCAGTACGATGAAAATATCCTGATAAAACTCCTTAATAAACCTCATGCCTACCTGGGTATGATCGGAAGCCCTGCAAAAGTAGCAGTAGCACGCAAAAACCTGATCGAAAAGGAAGGATTTACGGAACAGGAAATCAACCTGGTGGATATGCCGATAGGCATAAAATTCAATGCCGAAACGCCGGAAGAAATAGCCATCAGTATTATCGCAAAACTAATTGATGTTAAAAACAATTTAAACAAATAAAATGAACAAAGTCAGCTTTGTATTTAATGACCAGATTCAGGAGATAGATTTTACTAATTCGGAATACGGGCCGACCACCAGTGTATTGAAATACCTGCGCTCGCTGAACGGACACAAGGGGGTGAAAGAAGGGTGCGGCGAAGGCGATTGCGGAGCCTGCACCCTGGTACTTGCCGATCTGAATGGCGACCAACTGCGGTATAGAGCAGTAGACAGTTGCCTTGTGTTTTTGCCCATGATACATGGAAAACAACTGATTACCGTAGAAAACCTGGCTGATGCCAAAGGCGGCCTGCATCCTGTACAGCAAGCCATGGTTGATTTGTATGCTTCCCAATGCGGCTATTGTACTCCCGGCTTTGTGATGTCGCTGTTTGCACTGTACAAAAGCCCTATGAAACCAGTTAAAGAGGTAATTCTTGATTCCATCACGGGCAATCTCTGCCGCTGTACCGGCTACCTGCCCATCATCGAAGCAGCAGCAAAAGCATGCAGCAAAAAAGAAAAGGATATCTTCAGCATCAGGGAAAAACAAACCATCAAGCTGCTGAAACAAATCAACAATCAGGATGTTATTATAATAAAAACTCCGAAACAAAAATATTACAAAGCTTTCAAGCTGGCTGATGTCCTCGAATTAAAAAGGAAACACCCTGATGCGCTGATTATTTCGGGAAATACCGACACCGGTCTGCGGGTATCAAAAAAACACGAACTACTAACTGAGATTATTGATATATCAGCAGTAGAAGAACTGAAATCCATCACTGAAACAAGGCAAAGTCTTTCAATCGGTGCCGGTGTCAGCATGGAAGAGGTAAAACAGGCAACAGAAAAACTGGTTCCCGCCCTGCATAAAATGCTGTCGGTATTTGGCTCGAAACAGATCAGGAACATGGCTACCATCGGAGGCAATATCGGATCGGCCTCACCAATCGGCGATACCCTGCCTGTGCTGATGGCCTGCAACGCTGTTGTTGCATTGAGCAGCACCAATAATTCGAGGGTGCTCGGCATACAGGATTTTATCAAAGGGTACCGCACTACCTACCTGCGTAAAGACGAAATTATCTGCTCTATAGGAATACCATTTCCTGAGAAAGATCAGATTATAAAATCTTATAAAATATCCAAACGCAAAGATCTCGACATTTCTACCTGCAGTGCAGGCTTTATGCTTGAGCTAGACCAAAAAAACCTAACGGTCAAAAATATCATCCTCGCTTTTGGAGGCATGGCCGCTTCTACCCGCCGTGCCACAAAAACAGAAGAATTTCTGTTAGGAAAAAAATGGTCCAAAACCACGTTGGAAAAGGCGGCAACCCTACTCCATCAGGAATTCAGCCCCTTGTCGGATGCCCGTTCAGGCGAAGAATTCCGCCGTCTGGCCGCACGAAATCTTTTATGGAAATTTTATGAAGAAACCACTTCAAAAAAGTAGCATGAAAAAAACTTCAGAGACACAACTGCACCACGACAGTGCAGAATTGCATGTAACCGGAAAAGCCGTATATGTTAACGACATGGAAGTCAGCGGGCAAACACTTTGCGGAAAGGTAGTGTACAGCCCGCATGCCCACGCACAGATTATACGTTGCGATGTCGGCAAAGCAAGAATGTTAAAAGGTGTTCATGCGGTGCTGACTTACAAGGATATCCCCGGCGCCAACCAAATGGGCCCGGTAGCCCACGATGAGCCATGCCTCGCCGAAAAAGAAGTATGTGCCATCGGTCAGGCAGTAGCGCTGATCGCTGCCGAAAATGAGGAAATAGCCCTGGAAGCCGAAAAATCGATTACCATCACCTACAAGCCGCTAAAACCCATACTGGATATAAAAACCGCCCGGGCGGCCGACAGTAAGATAGCGCCGACGCGCAACATGGAACGGGGCGATATCTCAAAAGCTTTTAAAAAATCCACACATATATTATCGGGCGAACTGCACACCGGGGCCCAGGAACACTGGTATCTGGAGGCACAATCAGCCTTGTGCGTACCGGGCGAAGGCCGCGAAATGATGGTATATGCCTCGAGCCAGAATCCTTCAGAAACACAGGCAATAGTGGCCGAGGTACTGGGCATTTCAAAAAAAGAAGTGGTTTGTGAAGTACGACGCATGGGAGGAGCTTTTGGAGGCAAAGAAACACAAGGCAACCATGTGGCAGCCTGGGCAGCGGTATTGGCCAATGCAACCCGAAAGCCCGTAGCAGTGCACCTTTTCCGCGACGATGACCAGAAAATTACCGGCAAACGCCATCCTTTCTGGTCCAGCTATAAAATCGGGTTCGACCATGAAGGCCACATAAACGCTTACGCCGTGGACCTTAACGCCGATGCCGGTCATGCCTCTGACCTGAGTATGGCTATCCTGGAACGGGCCATGCTACATGCTGACAACGCCTACTATATCCCAAATGTAAAAATTACCGCCACCGCCTGGCGCACCAACCACTTTTCAAATACAGCTTTCCGGGGATTCGGAGGCCCGCAGGGCATGGCAGTCATCGAATGCGCTATCGACCGCATAGCACGTTTTCTGAAAAAAGATGCCACAGATATCCGAGTAAAAAACTTTTATACCGAAAACAAAGGCAACATCACTCCGTATCACCAAAAAGTTGATCATATAAGACTTCAAAAGATTTATGCCCAGTTAATCAAAACCGCTGAATACGCAAAAAGAAAAAAAGCCATTGACCAATTCAACAAAAACAATGAATTTGTTAAAAAAGGTATTGCGTTGACACCCATCAAGTTCGGCATTTCATTCACCACCTCCTTTCTTAATCAGGCAGGAGCCCTGGTGAATATTTATCGCGATGGCAGCGTACTGGTCAACCATGGCGGCACCGAAATGGGACAAGGCCTGAATACCAAAATGCTGCAGGTGGCCTCAGCCGAACTGGGCATTGCTCCCCACTTCATCAAAGTAAATGCTACCAACACCTCTAAGATACCCAACACCTCTGCCACAGCCGCATCCAGCGGATCCGACCTGAATGGCGCTGCCGTAAAAAATGCTGTCGACAAATTGAAGTCCCGCCTGATTCCGGTGGCCTTCGAATTATTAACAACCAAATTTCCCGGCAAAAAATTTTCGAAAAACAGAATCACTTTTGGGGAAGGCCATGTGTTCGACAAGATATACCCTCAACAGACACTGAACTTTGATGAGGTTATTGATAAAGCCTATCTGAAACAAGTAAGCCTGAGTGCGACAGGTTTTTATAAAACTCCCGACATCTATTTTGACCGGGAAAAAGGTATAGGAAAACCCTTTCACTATTTTTCTTACGGCATGGCCATTACCGAGGTTGAACTCGACGTACTTACCGGCTCACACAAACTCCAAAGAGTTGACATTGTTCATGATGTTGGCGACAGCCTGAACAAGCCTATAGACACTGGGCAGGTTTGCGGAGCATTTATTCAGGGGGTAGGCTGGGTTACTACCGAAGAAATTAAATGGGATGACACCGGACGCCTTTTGACCTGTTCGCCCGACACCTATAAAATTCCTTCCGCGCAGGATATCCCGGAGATACTCAACATACAACTACTTGAAAACGCTGCCAACCATAACACCATACGAAAAAGCAAAGCCGTAGGAGAACCTCCTTTTATGCTGGCTTTCTCAGTATGGATGGCCTTGCGTTACGCGGTGGCTGCAGTACGTAATCATGAACTTGATCCTGACCTGGCTATTCCAGCAACAAATGAAAAAATAGTGCTGGCCGTTGAACAACTCATGAAAACTAAAAAATAACCCATAGAGAAAAATATCAGTTGTGGAAGGTACGGCAGGCTTGCATACAGCATTATTAAGATGATTATGCGCCGCTTGCCTTTCTGAGAGCCTTGACTCTCTGAAAATTTTCTTATCTTTGCTAAAAAATACACTAATTTTATATCTAAACTTTCAGAATGGAAATGGAATACAATACCGGTCGGCCTTTGCTGAATATCACCGAATATGGCAGAAATGTCCAGAAAATGATTGAACACACCCTGACACTTGAAGACCGGGAAGAAAGAAACAAAGCGGCACGCACCATCGTGGCCATTATGGCTACACTCTGTGGCAGCCAGAAACAGGACACTACCGAGTTCAAACAAAAAATGTGGGATCATCTTTACATGATGTCGGATTACAAACTGGATGTCGACTCTCCTTTTCCCAAACCAAATCCTGAAACAAAAGAAAAAGAACTGTTTAAATGTTCTTACCCTAACAAATTCATCAAATACCGCCAGTACGGGAAAAACATCGAAAACATGATTAACCGGGCCATCGAACTGGAAGAAAGCGATGAAAAAAATCACCTGGTACGTTATATTGCCAATCACCTGAAAAAATTATACATCAGTTGGAACCGCGACTCTGTCTCCGACGAGGTTATCCTGGAACACCTTGCCATACTGTCTGACGGTCAATTAAAACTGAACGAAAACTTCAAACTTGAAAATACCCGCGACCTGATTGCCGTAAATACTCGTAAAAAAACCTCGGGCAGCCCGTCTGACAACAAGAATAATAAATACCGCGACAAAAACTGGAAGAAGAAAAAGCAACAACAACAGCAACAACAGCAATAACCATTAGCCGTCAATAACATACATTTTGTATCCACACACTAATGGTTTTTGAAAAATAAAATCATATGAATACATTTGAGGTTATAGGAGGAAAATCCCTGAACGGTGAAATTGTCCCGCAGGGTGCAAAAAATGAAGCTTTACAGGTTATCAGCGCCGTGCTGCTGACTCCTGAAAAAGTTACTATCAGCAACATACCCGATATCGTGGATGTCAACAGGCTTATTGGCCTGCTGGCTGATCTGGGCGTAGAAGTTGAAAAAATCACCCCGGACACATATACTTTCAAAGCCGACAACATAGACCTCGACTATATTTCATCCGAAAAATTCATCAGGCAATCGTCCAGCCTGCGTGGCTCGGTGATGCTCATCGGGCCGTTGCTGACACGTTTCGGCAATGCCTATCTGCCCAAGCCCGGCGGCGACAAAATCGGCCGGCGCAGGGTGGACACACACATCCTGGGATTTCAAAAACTGGGTGCACAATTTGAATACAACTACGGCAATAACATTTTTAAGATTTATGCCGACCGGCTCAAAGGCAGCTATATGCTGCTTGACGAAGCCTCCGTTACCGGTACAGCCAACATAATTATGGCGGCCGTCCTGGCCGAAGGAAAAACCACCATTTTCAATGCTGCCTGTGAACCTTATATTGTTCAGTTGTGCAATATGCTTAACAATATGGGCGCCTGTATCAGTGGCGTGCGGTCCAATTACCTCACTATTGA
>DAOOWO010000128.1:0-7130 GCA_035371225.1 Bacteroidales bacterium
CCATACCAGAAATTGTTGAAATTGATTGTCTCGTTTGACGGAAGAGAAGCATTATAACCGTCAGGAAAGCTTGGATCGTACTGGCTGTCCCATTGCATGGCGCCCATGTTTATCCTTTTTTGCGCTACGCCTCCCTGAATCCCGGCTGTGAGCATATTGTTCCTGTTTAAGGGCAAATGATAGGCAGCCGAAATGTTAATCATGGTTTGTCCTAATTTGTTGTCCCCTGCCTGGTCGTTAAATAACTGAATACCTAAACCAAGGATGCCGCCGTTCAGCTTCCCTTTCAAAATACCCATGTCGTATGAAATGCCATAAGTGGTATAGGATCGGGAAACACTTTTCCATTGGCTGCGGTAGTTTCCTATCACGCGGTGATCCCCGCTAAAAGCTCCGGTATTGGCCGGGTTTAGCATTAACGGAGAATAATTGAACTGCGAAAAATGTATATCCTGTGCTGAGGCTATGCAAACACTGATAATAAGGCCGGTAAGTAGTAGTATTCTTTTCATATAAAAAAGTATTTGCCTGCTTTTTAACTTTCTGAATCAAAGATATATAATTTTTATTAGTACTATGATTTTTTTTGTTTAAAATTTTTTAGAAAAATTGTTATATCGGCCGTTTATAAATGTATTAAGCCCGGCGTTCATTTTTTTTTGTACTTTTGCTATTAATTATTCAGGATTGATTATTTTTTTTAGTCGTCATATGTTTGATATACAATGTTATGTTGTTGTTTATTGCTGACTTTCTGAAATTCAGAGCAACAGATTTTATTGATATATTGCTGGTTGCTTTGTTGCTTTATCAGATTTATCGTTTGATGAAAGGTACAGCCGCTATTAATATTTTTTTGGGTATTGTGGCTATCTATTTTTTTTGGAAGTTGGTAAATATTTTGCAGATGAACCTGCTTGCCGAGATTTTAGGACAGTTTGTCAGCGTTGGTGTGATAGCATTGATAGTTGTTTTTCAGCGTGAGATTCGGCAGTTTTTGCTCTTGCTGGGTTCTCCGCGTTTTTTGAACCGCAAACAAAAGTGGGTGGCTTTTTGGAAACTTAATGTGCAACAGAGCGGTATCATTAATCTTGATCACATTGCCAGGGTATGCGAGACGCTTGCATCTTCCAAAACTGGAGCATTGATTGTTTTATCAAAAAAAAGTAACCTCGAGGAATTTATCAACAACGGAGAATTAATTGATGCCAGAGTTTCGGAACAATTGATAGAGAACATTTTTTATAAAAACAGCCCGTTGCATGACGGGGCGATAATCATTTCCGGAAACCGCATTGTGGCTGCCCGGTGTGTTCTGCCGCTGACGCGTAACGAAAATTTTCCTCCCACGCTGGGCTTGCGGCACCGTGCTGCGGTGGGGGTATCCGAAATAACCGATGCTATCACTATTGTTGTTTCGGAACAAACCGGAAATATCTCTTATACCAAAAATGGCACGTTGTACGCAAAAATTGGCCCGGATGCCCTTAAAGCCTTTCTCGAACTGGAGTTCGCCTGATGGGCTCAGAGTGCATCGGCATTTATCAGTTTTACAATTTTTTCCAGATACAACGCATCGGTTTCATCAAATGATCCATACTCTTTGCTGTCTATATCAAGCACAACAACTGGTTTACCTGTTTTGTCGCACACAGGGATCACAATCTCTGAATTAGACTGCGAACTGCATGCAATATGTCCGGGAAACGCATGTACATCAGGAACAATAATTGTTTTATTTTCATTAACTGCCGCCCAGCACACTCCTTTGTTTTCGGGCAGTATCTGACAAGCGAGAGGACCCTGGTAACTGACAACAGTCAGGTACTTGTCTTCAACTTTATAAAATCCGCACCAGAAAAAATAATCTATTTTATGATACAGTAAGGCGTTTATTGTGGCCATTTGGGCGTGGGGATAGGTGCATTTGGCAGCCAGATTCGATAACTGTTCGTACAGTCGCTGGTAGCGGCGTATTTTTTTTGTATCGCTCATAAAAAAGTCAGTTTATAAATGAAAAAAACCGTTTGGCAAAACTGCTCAAACGGTTTAAATATTAGCGGTTTTCTTTTATTTTTTTGTGGCGGCAGCCAGCGAATCTTCATGTTGTTTTTGTTTTACCTGAATCTCATTGATGATTTGTTCCGGAGTTTTGCCAAGGTTGTTGATTGATATCTGGGCATCATCGGCCAGCTCGTTATCAGGAAATTTCTGAATAAAATCCAGATATGCTTCACGGGCTTTTTTCAGGTTTTTAATGTTGTTATCATAAATAAAAGCCTTAAGAAAATATGTCTCCGGGAGTTTGGAGAAATCCGAATGGTCCTTAATAATTTTTTCAAGTGAGGCAATGGCTTCTTCATTTTTTCCTGAGTTCATTTGCAGGCTGGCTGCCCTGTAAAGATATACCGGCGCCAGCGAATCATTTGAAAATTTATCGGCAAACCTGGTATAAAGCGCCACCATCTCGTTAATCTTAACGGTGTCGGTTACAGGTGGATTGGAGAAAAATGGTTTTTCTTTTTCGGTTATGTCGCTCAACATCTTTTCTTTTGATTGGCCGCACCCAATTAACAGCACACCAATAAGCAAGCTAAATAGCAAATTTACTTTTCTCATTTTAGTATTTTTTAAACGTGTTTTTTCTGTAAAGGAAATACCATCTTGTATTTTGTTTTTACCAGGCCTTTTGAGATGTCAGTAAGTTTCCGTTTCAACACCATTTTTTTTAGCGAACTCAGCCTGTCTACAAACAAAACACCTTCCAGATGGTCGTATTCGTGTTGTATAACCCGTGAGATAATCCCGGAATATTCTTCGGAATAGAATTTGAAATTCTCGTCGTAATATTCAATTTTTATTGTTTCAGGGCGTACCACATCTTCTCTTATTTCCGGGACGCTGAGGCAGCCTTCATTAAAAGACCATTCTTTGCCGCTGTATTCAGTAATTTGTGGATTGATAAATACTTTTTTAAAATCTTTTCCTTCAGGATAATCTTCTGCATAAGGATGAGTATCCACCACCAGGAGGCGGATGTTGAGGCCCACTTGTGGAGCTGCCAGCCCAACGCCAATAGAGGCATACATGGTTTCATACATGTCGGCAATAAGTTTTTTTAAATCAGGGTAAGTGTTGTCAATATCATCTGATTTTTTCTTCAGCATGGGAGTACCGTATGCAATAATTGGAAGTTTCATAATGCTTTTTTTGTGAGGGATTCAAGGTACGATTGTAAAATAATGGTGGCGCTGATAGTATCTATCAGGGCTTTGTCCTGACGTTTCTTTTTGCTGATACCCGAATCTATCATCGTCTGAAAAGCCATCTTGGAAGTAAAACGTTCGTCGAATCTTTTTACAAGTATAGCGGGTAAGGATTTTTGCAGGGATTTCAGAAACGGTGTGATGAATTTTTCGGATTCCGAGGCCGTATTGTTCATCTGTAGCGGCTGGCCAACCACAATGAGTTCAACTTGTTCTTTTGAACAGTAGTTTTTCAGAAAAGGAATCAGTTCGTTGGAATTAACTGTGGTTAATCCGTTGGCAATAATCTGAAGTTCATCGGTAACTGCGATGCCTGTCCTTTTTTGTCCGTAGTCGATAGCTAGTATGCGTCCCATATTTTTGGTGGTGCAAAGGTACGAAAAATGCCTTAATCTGACGATTATTTTGTCGATTTATCTTTAGAAACTGACCGGTAAAACGTTTTTTTTTTAACTTTGAACGCTTACTGCAAAACTATATTTTATGTATGCTGATTTAAAGTTATTGGTTGAAGCTGCCTGGGATGACCGTTCATTGCTAAAAGAAGACAACACCTGTGCTGCCATTCGTCGGGTTGTTGAACTGCTTGATAAGGGCGGGATACGCGTGTGTGAACCCGCAGATGCCGGATGGAAATTGAACGAATGGGTGAAAAAGGCGGTTATTTTATATTTTCCTATACAACAGATGGAAACCATAGAAGTGGGTCCTTTTGAGTTTCGGGATAAAATAAAGCTAAAGAAAAATTACGAATCGCTTGGTGTGCGTGTGGTTCCTCATGCTGTTGCACGCTTTGGCGCTTTTATTGCTCCCGGTGTTGTGATGATGCCCTCTTATGTGAATATTGGCGCTTATGTTGACAGCGGCACCATGGTGGATACCTGGGCCACTGTAGGCTCTTGTGCTCAGATAGGCAAAAGTGTCCACCTTAGTGGTGGTGTGGGCATCGGCGGCGTTTTGGAGCCTGTTCAGGCAGCGCCGGTTATTATTGAAGACAACTGTTTTATCGGCTCCCGGTGCATTGTGGTCGAAGGCGTCCATGTTAAAGCCGAAGCCGTGCTGGGCGCTAACGTTGTAATTACAAAATCCACAAAAATTATTGATGTCAGCGGAAAAGAACCTGTAGAATTCCAGGGCGTGATACCCGAAAGGTCGGTGGTAATACCAGGAACCTATCTGAAAGAATTTCCGGCAGGAAAATATCCGGTTACCTGTGCCCTGATTATTGGCAAACGCAAAGAGTCCACCAACCTGAAAACCTCGCTCAACGAGGCTTTGCGCGATTTTAACCTGTCAGTATAAATTGTTTCTTATGAATATCAAAGATAACCTCAGTGAACTTTTAAAAACAATTCCTTCTGATGTAAAATTAGTCGCTGTTTCCAAGACTCAGCCGGTTGCAGATATATTGTGTGCTTATAATGCTGGCCAGCGTATTTTCGGCGAAAACAAGGTGCAGGAATTAGCAGAAAAAAAAGCAATGCTTCCTTCTGACATTCAATGGCACATGATAGGACATCTGCAGACCAACAAAGTAAAATACATTGCTCCTTTTGTTTCGCTGATACACAGCGTGGACAGCTTGAAGTTGCTGGCTGAAATAAATAAGGAGGCTGTGAAAAATGGCCATATTATTGATTGTTTGCTCGAAATACATATTGCTTCCGAAGAAAGTAAATTCGGGTTAACTATCGAAAAGGCCCGTGAACTGTTGCTTTCGGAAAATTATAACACGATGAATAATGTCAGGATATGCGGTGTGATGGGAATGGCAAGTTTTGTAAATGATATGGACGTGGTTCGCCAGGAGTTCCGGTTGCTGGCAAGCACTTTTCACCGGTTTAAAACAGAATTTTTCACTGGTAGTGATTATTTTACTGAAATATCCATGGGGATGAGCAGCGATTACCCGGTTGCCATTGAGGAAGGCTCTACAATGGTAAGGGTTGGCACCGCAATTTTTGGGGACAGGGTTTATTTGTAGTAATTTTTCGAAAATCCCGAGGCCGTTTTTTTACCCGTCCATACCTGGAACAGTCCCTTCCACATGCCCAGTCCGTAAGCAATAATCTGAATATATAAGGTGATAATGGAGAGCAAAGAAGTTTTCAGGTTTTTATATTTGGCATAAGATTGCAGAAAAGCTATGGCGGCAATGCCCAGCATGCCGGCCAGCACAATCAGCCACAGCCATTTCGGGAAGAAAGGAAATGGCGTAAGCACAACAAGAAGAATAAAGCCTGCAATGAGCAGGGCAGGCAGGAAATGTACCGGTTTGAACATCTGTTTGTCCATCCTGCCGAGGTTTACACGGGCCACACCCCAATTGAATACCTGTTTGTAAAAACGTTTCAACGATGTGCGGCGTTTATGATATACAAAAGCATCGGCAATGAGGCCTACTTTAAACCCGTGGTTATATATCCTCCCCGAAAATTCCATATCCTGCCCGTGTCTGAGTTTTCCCATGCCGCCTATGGTTTGAAACACCTTTTTGGAAACGCCCATATTAAAACTGCGGGGGTAGAATTTTTTTTGTACCGATTTTTTGCTTCCTCTTGTGCCGCCGGTCCCGATAAATGAGGTCATCGAATAGTTGATGGCTTTGAGCAGCGGCGAAAAACTCTCGTGGCAGGTATCGGGACCTCCCCAGGCATCTAAAGGCTCTTGTGCCAGATGATCCTCAATCCTGCGAAGCCATTCAGGCGGAAACATGCAGTCGGAATCCACAAAAATGAAATATTCGCCTTGTGATTCGCGCATGCCGTGGTTGCGTGCTTCGCCGGGGCCTTTGTTCTGCTGGTACAAATAGCGGATATTTAAACCGCTGGACGAATGATAACTCTTCAGAAAATTTTCTGTATCGTCGGTGGAGCCGTCGTCAGAAAAAACAAACTCGAATTTCTCTCTTGGAAACTCCAGATTCTCGGCAGAAGTCAGCAATTCTTTCACCTCTTCCAACCGGTTGTATGTTGCTATAATAATTGAGTATTTCATTTTCTGTAACTACACTTGCATTTAAAATTATTTCTAAAAAATCATTTCTAATTATTCTGCCGTGGCGGCCCTGGCGGCCCTAACAACCTCCCGATCGCTATCTGGACAGTCTAACAGCCTACTAGTCTAAAAATAGTCCTTCAACTCAATCTTCCTGCTCTTAAAATTTTCTCCATTAATATACATCTTTTGCCATATCGCTAAACCTGTAACAATCCACAAATAATTGTAGTGCCAGCGCATCTTTGGGTGAGGGGAGTGGTCAAGGATGCGTTTGATATAACGGTAGTTGAAAATTCCCTGTTTTTCGACAAATTCGGGTGTGAGAATGGCTTCGGCAGTACCTTTCAGGTCTTTTTGAAATTGTATGTACGGGTTTACGGTAAATCCCCATTTTTTCTTGCTGATGATTTTCGGGGGAAGTTTTTGGGCCATAGCTTTCCGGAAAAGGTATTTTGTCTGGTTGTTTTTTATTTTCAGATGAACAGGAATTGAAAAGCCAAAATTCACCAGGTCCAGATCAAGGAACGGAACCCGTTCCTCAACGGAATTGGCCATCGACATACGGTCTTCTGTCAGCAGGTAATCATTAACCATTTTGCTTTGGAATTCCGTGAATAACACCTGATCCAACCCGCCCAGGTGTTTTGACCGGGCAAAAAATTCATCAAATTCCTTGTGAGTCTTCTGACAATTTTCCAACATCATTTTGTAAAATGAAGGATGATAAATTTCCTTATAAAAGCCATTGTCATAGTCCCATACGTTGCGTAAAATCAGGTAAAATCTTTCAATATCGCCAATAGCAAGCAACATCTGCATGCCGCGACGATACTCATCAATAGTCAGCGTATGTGTAGGATTTTG
>DAOOWO010000129.1:0-7100 GCA_035371225.1 Bacteroidales bacterium
TCACCTGCTCCCGTTGCTGTCTGTTCACACTTTCATGAAGAAAAAGCCGGTCTTATAGCCGTACTTTTTTGCTAAGTGATTGAAGCAAGTTTCCCACTTCCTTATACTGTGTAAAGATCAGGGTTTTCTCATTGTTGTCTATTATATTGTGAAGTAATTCTAAAAGCATCATTGCCTTGCCCGACAACTCGGGCGAATCAGGGCCGGATTTCAGGTATTGATAAGGATGGTTGCCAATCTGCTTGAGGGCAGTAAGCATTTTAAGAACCAGGCCCTTTCGCTCAATGCCTTCGCTGTTTTCAATGGATTTCATCACGGCTTTTACTGTACTTTCATACAAGGCCGCCTGTTTTACGCTGAGTGTAACATACATGTTATTTTCTACCTTTTCGGGCAGGTCACTGATAATGCTTTTATCGGTTTTCAGGCGGCGCATGATGAATGGCGCAGTGATCCTTTTAAACACGTCGAGTTTATTGTGGTTTTTATCCACAGCTATTGGTTTGGCAAATTGCTCGGTAAACTGTTTGATGGTACCCAGATATCCTTTATTGGTAAAATCAAAAATGCTCCAGTATTCGCTGAGCCGGTTTTCAACAGGTGTTCCACTCAAGGCAATCTTTATTTTTGCGTGTGTTGTTTTTATCGCTTTGGTTTGTTCTGCCTGATGATTCTTGATATTCTGTGCTTCGTCAATTACCAGCAGATGCCATGCCCTCCTGCTAAGTTCGGTACTGTCAGAACGAAAAGTGCCGTAAGAAGTCAGTAACAGGTCTTGTTTTTCAAAATCATCAAGATTGCGTTTGCTTCCATGATAAATATGATAGGAGAGCGAAGGGGCGAATTTTTCAATTTCCTTACTCCAGTTGCTAAGCAATGTGGTTGGTACCACAATCAGGGCTTTGTCCTTTTCGAGAATTCTCTCTTCTTTAAGTTTTAATAAAATTGCAAGAACCTGCATTGTTTTACCCAATCCCATATCATCGGCAAGGATGCTTCCCATCCCCAGCCTGCTGTTCTTATATAGCCACTCATATCCGCGCAGTTGATAGGGACGCATCTGCGCGAGAAGTGTTTGGGGTAGGGGGATGTTTTTAACGGATTTGAATTCATTGATAATTTCGGAAAGTTCTTCTGAAATTTTTATACCAGTGCCTTCGTATTCATTGGAAAAAAGGACCTGAAGCATTTCATTCCTGCTAATGGTATTCTGATTATGCAAATGCCGTATCAGTTTTTCCAGATCCTCTTTTGTAACATAAATAAACTTGTCCTTTAGCTTTACCAGCCCGTCCGTATCTTTCAGCAATTTCAGAAATTCTTTTTCGGACACTAATTCTTCACCGATAGCAATCTGCCATTCAAAACTCAATATGGAAATCAGGTCGAGGTATGAATTCAACTCTTTTTTACCGCTGACAGAAGCTTTCAGCGAGACCGCAGGCCTGATGATATGTTTCAGGTTTTTGGGCAAAAGCATTTCTACACCCAGCAGTTTTAGTACCGGAGCAATCCTGAATAAAAAGCCGGCAAATTTTTCGGCGTCAAATTGCAGGGATTGTTCTCCTGAACTATTAATAATACTGTTAAATTCCGGAAAGTGTGCCTGCAAATGCTGCAGGTCTTTTATGATGCTGAAAAAAATCTTTTGCTTCCTGAATTTACTAACCGGTACGGGGGCTTCAAGCCTGTCCTTACTGTTTTTTCTGATATGCAGAAAAATACTAAACAAAGGGTAATGCTCCTGAATTTCGAGAACAGGAATGTATTCTTTTTTAGAAATATGAATCTTGTTAAGCCACAACTGGATGGCATTGATAACTTCAGGATCTATTGCCTGACCTTTGCTGTTTGTTCCAAGGAAAAATAACTGGCTTATGTAGTCGGTGGCGTCTATTCTTCTGTTTTGATAAAAAATATCCCTGATGATTTCAGTAATGAAAAGTGATGTTAGGATAAAGCTTGCCTGGTTGTTACCCACAAAATACTCGGGATTTTCCCCATTTTCTTTGATAAAAGAAAAAGTGCCGGAAAATTTATCCAGTAGTTCAAGCGGAATATTAACTCCTTTCTCATGCATGACAGGCACCCAGAAAATTTCATTAATTTCTCTGAACGTGGTAAGCATAGGGATGACGGCCGCTTGTGCCAGTAATTTT
This sequence comes from Bacteroidales bacterium, assembly GCA_035371225.1. Taxonomy (GTDB): domain Bacteria; phylum Bacteroidota; class Bacteroidia; order Bacteroidales; family CAIWKO01; genus CAIWKO01. The sequence continues at coordinate 2,160 of DAOOWO010000129.1, forward strand.
CTGGCAAACAGAAAATAATGATACCATAATTGAAGCGGTGCGGCCAACTGCCACCACCTTACTTCTTCTTCACTGCTAAAAAAATGAAAAAGTCCAACAAGCGGATAGAGCTCACTATATGATTCAAACTCAACTTCTACAGAAAACCCCGAATCATGATCGGCAATCAATGTAACATCAGTGGCTTCATAAATGTTTTTAATGCCATAATCGACAAATTTGTGTTTGCCTGATTGTTTAACCGCATAAGAGAAACCCGATAAAAGTTCACTTTTAAAGTCCTTATCACGGAAAGGAGTTGATGGAGAGAGTATCTGTAGCAATGCCCCGTCATGTTTGGGGATGCTGCTAAAATCCAATTCATCAAAAATCACCTTATTAGGGTGCTGTTTGGTGTTTGGTTTATTTTTTGAAAAATAATCATCCCATGATTCTATTTTTTCAATAAACTCATCGTCTATTTTAATGCCGTTCTTTGCAAGTTCGGCTACTACATCCAGCCCATGCAATTCAAGGACAATAAAAGGATTCAGGTCAATTCTGTTTGCTATCAGGTAAATGACCGCTGCGAGGTGTTTGCAAGGAACCGCCCAATCCGGGCATGAACATTTCATGTCAAAGTCGTCCCATTTCGATGGAAACATTTTTATACCGAGCGAAGTTGCCAGAGTAAGAAGTTCGTCCGGCAGTTTGCGGTTAAGCATGGCGGCAAGTATGGACGGATGCTGCTGAATAGCCTCGAGCAGCTCGTTTTTTTGCTGTGGGGTAAATTCTGGTACAGACACCCTGACATCATAAGGCTTCGGGCGGCTTCCCTGTACTTTTGCCTGTATTATGCTGCCATTAAAATCTATGTTTTTCACTTTCCCGTTTGAAGCATAGCTTCTGCCTCGTGGAAGACGGTTACTGTAATCAATATGCAACAATGCATTTAAAAATTGCTGGCCCCAGTATGTTTTGCCGTATTTTACCATGCAATTTTTTGGTTTATAGATGAATATTTTTTCACTAAAATATCCGCAAAATTCTGTACCAAAAATAAATTATTTGGAATAATAAACGCCAACTATGGAAAAAAAGTTTCCATTGTTACCCTCACTTGAATCTTCACGTATTACTAACAAGGTTAATCGTTAACCTCCATTATTTTAATAAATAACTCCGACATCCCTCTCTGCCCGTGTTTGCTTGTGAAACTGGCTACCGGGAGTAATGTCTATGGCACTTTGTCTTAATCGCTAATTATTAATTTTTTAATGACAATGGTTCTATTGTTTGATGTCAGATGCAAGAAATAAATACCATTCCGCAAATTTTCTCTATTTATTGTTATTTTGTCTTTTGTAATATTTTGAATCGTTTTCAACTCTTGTCCGATAATATTGTGAATACTTATCTGCGCATTATCCAATGTGTTACTTAACTGAATAACCGTTGAATTATTAAACGGATTTGGAAATACAGTTACTGAACATTCTGGTTGGTATTCTTCTACATCATAAAAACAAAAACTATTATCAATATTATAGGTTGCTCCATAAATAGAGCCGTAATAGTTGTTTGTTGTTGAATCATAAATAATAGTGCCGGCTCCTTCATCCAGTGTCCAGTACCCAACCAACCCGTTTTCGGTAGCAGGGTTCAGCCTTAAACACATCTTTTGCTGAATCTCGGATTGACTCAGAGCACGGTTCCAAAAACGAATTTCATCTAGTGCTCCATTAAAAAAGCGATCATTTAAATCGCCCCAGCAACCGAAAGTGGTGATTTCTGTTCGATTATCAGTAGGGTAGGTATAGGCATATGTACTGGTTTGTTTTTGGCCATCAATGTACATTTCCATTCCTGCTGATGGATTAATCACGCATGCTAAATGGTGCCATACACCCGCCTGCCAGGTACTGCTATTTGAAAAAACATTATGTGGATTGCCACTTACTCCGAACACTATTTTACCCTCATAACCTGTCCAGTCATTAGGCCCAATAAAAATTGAAAATTCACCGGTTTCACCTGTTGCATTTGTATTCCTGTCAATCAGTGATGCCGGCTCGCTAAGCGTACTGCTGGTAATATTTATTGCAGGCTTAAACCAGCATTCAATTGTTCGTAGATTATTACCTGCTGTAGTGCCTAAGTTGACATAGTTACTTGTTCCATTGAAATTAAGAACATAATTGTTTTGAGCGCCTGCCACAGTAATAATTAGGCATGCAATCAAAGTTAAAAGTAAATTTTTTTTCATAAGGATGTGGTTTAAATTTGCAATAATAACTCACTGGCCGTCTCGATTAGCTCATGTTTTTTTATTATGTTAAGTTTTTCAAGAATATTAACTAGTTAAAATAAACTTTCTTCATTGTCTTAAGGTTTTTAATACCAGGTAATTGTCTTTCAGGTAACACCTGAAAGACACCAATTAATGTTTTATAAGCATAAGTTCCATAATAGCGAGCGGCACGTATTAAAAATCAAAATTAATATAATATCTTTCTAAAATTGCCAGGTGACCATATTATTTTAAACATTTTGATGTTCTAACCAATACCTGTTTTCATCCATTTTCAGGTCATGCATTTCGGTTTTGTCAATTCCCGAAAAAATCCGACCTTTGCATGTTTTTTTAAAATCAGGCAGGTATAGCGGGCTAATATTTAACCAAAATACAACAATAAAAACAGCAAACCGGCCGGCCGATACAAAACATTCTCATATGAGAAACGCACCATTAAGGATAATAATAATCATACTATTCAGCGAATTATTACTCGTTGGATACTCGTTTTTTTACGTTCATACCCAAAACAATTATATCAAGGGGTTCGCACGTTTTTATACCCCCCGGTCGCTTTTTGACTTTTCAATCAAAGGCGAAAATACCATAGCCGACAGTCTGCTGGAAAAATATCTTGCCGACGCAGGCAACGCACCGCAGATACTTCACCGTACTACCTTGTCGAAGATAGGCCCCAAAAAACAAAATATTTTTTTGACCAACCCCGACATTGTTGACGCCAATGGTAAGCCTTGCGGAAAGGCGCTCGACAATTTTTTCAGGGCATTGCTCTTCGAAAAAGATACTGCCGTGGTCCGTGTGGCTCATTATGGCGATTCGCAGCTCGAAGGCGACAGGGTGTCGTGTGTGGTGCGCGACAAAATGCACGTAAAATTCGGCGGTTCAGGCGTGGGCTATGTGCCGTTGAAAGACCTCAGCCCGGTTAGTTATGTGCGCAATAGCAGCGGTAACTGGGCTAAATATACCGTATTTAGCAACAAAGATTCGGGCAAAAATTACGGCATTGCCGGAACAGTTTTCAGGTTTTATAAATATTCGGTACGGCAAAACGACGAAAAAACACCTTCTTCAGACTCATTAACCCAGCAGGATTCACAGCCCGAACCGCAAAAAATTTCTTACCGCAACGCCAGTGTCTCGATCAAACAGAGCAGCAAATATAGTTTCAGCACACTTTCGTTTCTTTACGGACACAACGAAGGCAATTGTGCCGTCAATATCTATAATACCTCTTCCAACGAACTGGTAAAAAGTGATACACTGCGGCCTTGCACTACCGTATGTTTTCATAAAATCGCCACCGGGCCGCTGCTGAATGTCAGGGTGGAACTTATCGCCGACCAAAGCCCCGATTTTTATGGCATGTATCTGGACGCCGGACACGGGGTTCAGGTGGATAATTATGCCATCCGGGGGCATTCCGGAAATGGGCTGATGCTTATCAATGACCTGCAACTGAAAGAAATGCTGACACTTACCAACACCCGCCTGGTTATTTTTCAATACGGGGCCAATATGGTGCCTTATGTACGTTCCGAAAAAGCCTGTGCCTGGATGGGTGACATTTATTATAACCTTTTTATGAAATTCAAAAAAGCCAGGCCGGATATGAGCATTCTGGTGATAGGGGCCGGCGATATGGCATACGGAAGTGAAGGTAAATACGTCTCATATTCGTGGTTGCCCCAGATCACCGCTACGCAAAAACAGGCAGCTCTGAAAGCGGGATGCGCATACTGGGACCTATATAATATGATGGGTGGTGCCAATTCAGTGCTTATCTGGGCCAAAAAAAATCTGGCTGTTACTAACGGACATTTTTCATCCAAAGGGCAACAGGTGGTGGCCAACGAAATAGTGGAAGCCCTGATGACCGAATACAACAAATTCATCTATCAGAGACCAATCATAAAATAGTATGCTGCAACACAAAAAATATAATAGCATCGTGCTTTTGTTGCTTCCTCCGGTAATACTGTTTTTTGCTATAGTGTCGTTGAGCGGTTTTTCAAAAAACAATATCAAAACCGAAGACCCTGTTCATCTGGCTGCTCATATCGACTCATTGGTAAAGTATCGCACCTATTATCCTTTTATCCATTACGAAAAAAACTATATCGAATGGTTTGGCGCTGAAGGCATCAGCAATTTTTTTCATAAAGTTTCACAAACCGGATCTCGCAAACTAAAAATCCTGCATATCGGCGATTCGCACATTCAGGCCGACATTCCTTCGGGATTTGTGCGCGAACGGCTGCAGGAAGCTTTCGGCTACGGCGGACGGGGATTGGTATTTCCTTTTAAAGCTGCCGGTACACATGCCGCTTATGATTATAAAACTTCCTGTTCAGGTAAATGGGGATACAGCAGAAACATACAAAGGGATTATCATTACGATATGGGCCTGGTGGGTGCCACCATACATACCGGAGATTCTACCGCATCGTTCAAACTTGTGTTCCGCGAAGGCTATATCCGAGAAAACTTTACCCTGCTGAAAATATACTGCAAACAGGATTCACTGAGTTTTGACCTGAAAGTAAAAACTTCCCCCAACGAGGCTCCCGTTTATGTGGATTGTAATGATTATACCAACAGCAAACCCTATGTGGTGCTGAAAATGGCCAAAGCCACAGATACCCTGG
>DAOOWO010000130.1:0-7088 GCA_035371225.1 Bacteroidales bacterium
GTCCGTTCGATATTCATTGACAATATGATATTTGCATATTTCTTAGGAATGTGCTCATATCTGGCGGTATCAAAAACCGTAAAAACTTCGTTCGGGTTGGGTGTTGCAGTGGTATTTGTGCTGGTTATTACCGCACCGGTCAACTGGCTTATTGACACCTACCTTTTAAAACCCGGCGCCCTGAGTTGGCTGGGCAGCGGGTATTCGGATGTGGATCTCAGCTACCTGAGTTTTATTATTTTCATTGCAGTAATAGCAGCTATTGTGCAACTGGTTGAAATGGTAGTTGAAAAATTCAGCCCTTCGTTGTACAATGCCCTGGGTATCTTTCTTCCGTTGATTGCTGTTAACTGTGCCATTCTGGGACTTTCCCTCTTTGTGCAGGAAAAAGAATACACGGCCATCAGCGAAGTAACCGTTTATGCCCTGGGTTCAGGCATCGGATGGCTGTTGGCCATTGTGTCTATCGCGGCAATACGTGAAAAGATTAAGTATTCCAACATCCCGGCACCGCTAAAGGGACTTGGCATTACCTTTATTCTTACCGGGCTTATGGCCATTGCTTTTATGAGTTTCATGGGAATAAAAATATAAAAACACAACAATAATAAAACACCTGAAATATGATATTGCTTGATGCAGGATTAGGAATGATATTGGTACTGGGCATTACAATCTTTTTAGTGATAAGTTTGTTGCTGGTGCTGTTACTTTTATTTGCTAAGGCAAAGTTGTCGCCATCAGGCCCTGTACTTATAAACATTAACAGCGACAAAGAAGTTGAGGTCAACTCCGGCTCCTCACTTTTGTCCACTTTGTCGGAAAATAAGATTTTTCTGCCTTCGGCATGCGGTGGCGGGGGAACCTGCGGTATGTGCCGATGCCAGGTTATCAGCGGCGGCGGAAGTATTTTACCAACAGAAGTTGGTTTTTTCACCCGGAAGCAGGTACAAGACAATTGGCGACTGGGCTGCCAGGTGAAAGTAAGGGAAAACCTGGAAATCCAAATCCCAAAAGAGATCTTTGGCATAAAGAAATGGGAATGTGAAGTGGTTTCCAATAAAAACGTGGCTACTTTTATCAAAGAATTTGTTGTAAAACTCCCTGAAGGGGAAAGTCTGGATTTTCTATCTGGAGGTTATGTACAGATAGATGTGCCCAAATGTGAAGTAGATTATAAAGACATCATTGTGGAAGAAAAATTTCGTAGGGACTGGGAAAAATTCAGGATGTTTGATCTGAAGATGAAGAACTCCGAGCCGGTATACCGGGCATACTCTATGGCGAATCACCCGGCTGAAGGCAATATTGTTATGCTGAATATACGTATTGCCACTCCGCCCTGGGATAAAAAAATAAATGGTTTTATGAAAGTGAACCCGGGTATTTGTTCTTCTTATATCTTTTCGCGTAAACCAGGCGATAAAGTGATGGTATCAGGGCCTTACGGAGAGTTCCATATCAAACACACCGACAAAGAAATGGTGTATATTGGCGGCGGCGCCGGTATGGCACCTTTGCGTTCGCATATTTTCCACCTGTTCCATACCGAACACACCAAACGCAAAGTGTCCTTCTGGTATGGCGGTCGTTCAATGCGAGAGATTTTTTATGAGGACCATTTCAGGTCGATTGAAAAAGAAAATCCAAATTTTACCTTTAATATCGCCCTGTCAGAGCCCTTACCCGAAGACAACTGGACAGGCTATACGGGATTTATTCATCAGGTAGTTTATGACAATTACCTAAGCAAACACCCCGAACCGGAAGATATTGAATACTATCTCTGCGGGCCGCCAATGATGAATGAAGCTGTATTTAAAATGTTAGACAACCTGGGAGTACCCAAAGAGAATATTGCATATGACGATTTTGGAGGTTAGGCAGCGTTGTTAATTTGCCAGTTTCAGTCCCACTATGCCCACCATAATCAGCAAAACAGACAACATCCTGATCAGCGTTGCCGGATCTTTAAAAAAAACTATCCCAATAATGAAAGTTCCGGCAGCACCGATACCTGTCCATACTGAATAAGCTGTTCCGATAGGAATATTGCGCTGGGCCAGCCATAAGAACAAGCCGCTGAGGGCCATAGAAATTACCGAAAAGGCAATCCACAGCCATTTATTATTGGCTTGAACCTGTGATAATTTGAAACCCAATGGCCACCCTACCTCAAAGACTCCTGCAATAAGAAGATAAATCCATTCCATAGTTTACAAAAATCATTATTCTTCGGCTTCGCCGGAGTGGTGTTTTTTATAATTTTCGCATTGCGTTTGATCTTTTCCATTGCTGCCGCAGGTACAGCCAACAGACTTACCGGTCTTTGGATCGACGGTGGAGCATGATTTTTTAAATTCTCCGTTTTTCTTCACTATTACCCTGATTGCAAATCCGGCAAATGCGATGGCCAGCAAAATTATAGCCAGGAGAAATAGTTTCATATAGCAAAAAATTTGGGGGCGGAATGTTTATTCCTTACAACCGGTTTCCAGACTATAATGATTCCATTACCGCCCTCATCCGTTAAATCAATAATTACCTTTTACAGGAGCGCCGGTAATCACCGCTATACTGGATCCGCAGCCCAGCCTGGTGGCACCTGCCTGTATCAAACTTACCGCCTGTTCAAAATTTCTGATGCCGCCGCTGGCTTTAACACCCATTTCGGGGCCAACTACTTTTCGCATCAAAGCGATATCTTCGACGGTGGCTCCGCCACCCATAAAGCCGGTACTTGTTTTAACAAAATCAGCACCGCATAGTTTAGAAATTTCGCAAGCCTGAATCTTTTCTTTCTCATCAAGAAATACCGTTTCGATGATCACTTTCAGCAGGGCGCCTCCCTGGCAGGCATTGCGCACGGCCCGAATATCCTTTTCCACGGTGGCGAGGTCTTGCGATTTCAACGCTCCCACATTAATGACCATGTCAATTTCTTCGGCGCCGGACGCTATCGCGCTCTTTGTTTCGAAAGCCTTGCTAGCGCTGTCCATAGCCCCCAGGGGGAAACCAATAACGGAACAGATTTTTATTCCTGAATCCTTGAGTATTCCGGCCACAAAAGGCACCCAGAACGAGTTAACACACACCGATTTGAAACGGTATTGAATGGCTTCGTCACACAGGCGGACAAATTGTTCCCGCGTTGCTTCGGGTTTCAACAGGGTATGATCGATGTATGATGCCAGTTCTGTTTGCGACATCGCCTGTTGCCGGCTATGCATATTTCCTGAAGAGTCTTTTAATGGTTCTTCCATGGGGGATTTGCCATTTAATTCATCATGATTCATATTTTCTCCAATTTTAAATTATAATTTTATTGTTCAAATAACATTTTCACTTTTGCCGACCACTCGCTTCAATATGAAGCAGCGTACTTCTGCTACTACATATTCCGGTATTTACCAAAGCACTTATTCCACCAAACCGGTTTAGAGCGACTTAATGAAACAGCAATTATATTAATAAGTACAGCAGTTTTTCAATTAAAGTACAAATATAAAAAACAATTTTCAGCGGATAAATATTATTTTGTCCCACGCGAGATGAATTGGATTTATGATATATCTGAATTTTTTTTAATTTCGGACAATAATTATACGATGAGATAAACTAATGTTATACTGTTTGATGAAAGATAAAACAAAACTTCTGGTAATAATTTCGTTGATATTAAATATTGGTATTATTGGCACATTGTTATTTGTAAAATACAGGGCCGAAACACGGCTTGCCAGGGTTTCGGGGATGCTCGTAAGGCTTGGCAATTCTGCAATAGATTATACGGTACATGTGGAGGATACGATAGAAATTTCTACTGCTTTTACTATTGAGCAGGTGATTCCTGTTTTTGTGGAGATGAGGGTAAAATACGATCTTCCTTTCAGGGCTATGATACCCGTTGACCAGCAGATTAAAACACCAATTACCCTCACTGTGGATAAAACAATACATCTCGATACGGTTTTTATGTTCAAGAACAAAATTGTTGCCCCTCTGGACGAAATTATTTCGGTTGATCAGAAGTTTACCATTCCCACCAACCGCGAGAAGAAAAAAGGCATCAATATTCCCATTGTAGCCGATATTCCGCTCAAGCAAACCATTAGTTTAGATATAAAAGACCCTATCAATGTCATTGCCGACATTCCAATAAAAATACCGATTTCCGAAACTATTCCCGTAAAGATACAATTGACTATACCTGTTGATATCAATGTTCCTATCGATATCCCTGTGAAAAGCGAAGCGCTGATTACTTTTCCTTATAAATTACCCATTTCGGGCAAGATACCACTAAATCTGGATATTCCGGTAAAGATTCCATTATCGGCCACGCCTATTAAAGCAAAGTCAGATTCTATAGCAAATGAACTGGGTAATTTGCTTAAGTTTTAAATTTCCTTATTGTTCAAACGACAAGGTTAATAAAAAAGCATGATCAGGTAGTACACTGCCATAGCAATCAGCATGCTAACCGGGATCGTTAAAACCCAGGCCACCATTAGTTGTTTCCCGACACCCCATCTAACGGCTGACAACCTTTTTGTCATACCTGTACCCATAATGGCTCCGGTTATTGTGTGTGTGGTGCTTACAGGAATTCCGAATGCTTCTGTTCCGAAAAGCAACATAGCTCCCGAAGTTTCCGCAGCAAATCCTTCAAAAGGTGTCAGGCGGGTGATTTTTGAACCCATAGTTTTCACTATTTTCCATCCGCCCAACATGGTTCCGGCTGCAATACATGTATAACATCCAAGAACAATCCAGTGGGGAATAGTGTGTATTTTTCCCGCTGAGGTGTAGGTAATATGCGCCCAGTGTGGAATAGTTGAAGGGTCAACCCCATTAAAGTAAACGATAATAGCTGCTGTAATTATTCCCATTACTTTTTGTGCGTCGTTGCCTCCGTGCCCAAGACTAAACAGGGCGGAAGACACAAGTTGGAGAGGTCTGAAAACCTTATGGACTTTGGCAGGTTTCATCCTTTTTGTGATAAAAAGCATAAGTATTGAAAAAAAGTATGAGATTACCATACCCAATAAAGGTGCAAGAAAAATGAAAGCACCTATTTTTAAAATTACCCCACTATGCACGATGCTCCATCCTCCAAAAGCCACGGCAGCACCTGCAAAACCGCCGACCAGGGTATGTGAAGAACTGGAAGGAATCCCGAGATACCATGTGAGCAAATTCCATATCGTTGCGGCAACAAGCCCTGCAAGTATTACCTGAAGATTGATAACACTGGTATCCACGGTTTTCGAAATAGTATCAACGATATGCAGTTCAAAAATAGCATAAGCAAGAAAATTAAATGAAGCCGCCCATAATACGGCCTGCAGGGGTGTCAGAACTTTTGTTGAAACAATGGTCGCAATTGAGTTAGCTGCATCATGAAACCCATTTACAAAATCAAATGCAAATGCTAAAATGATGATAATAATTAACAATGTAAAATCCATATAACTTGTTTTATTATTAGGTCGTTTTTACAATAATTGATTTAATAACATCACTTACGTCTTCGGCGCTGTCGGTGGCCTTTTCAAGAGAGGAGAGCATGGCTTTCACTTTTATCAGTTCAATGGCATCTTTCTCCTGCTGAAACAATTCCGCAATTGCCTGATAATAGAGGTCGTCGGCCTGGTTTTCAATTTCGTTGATGCGGATACAGGCATCAGTGATTTTTTTTGGCGCTTTAAGATTTTTCAGTTCATATATGGCAACACGAATCTGTTGTGCAGACTGCAAAATGAGTTCGCTTAATTCGAGAAACGATTTCGGTTCTTTTTTGGGAGGGTGATTTCTAACATTCTGGCCAAAGCCATTGATCATATCCATCACGTCGTCGAGCTTGCCGGTTAACTTATAGATATCCTCACGATCGAAAGGAGTAATAAATGTTTTGTTCAACTCATTGTATAATTGATGGGTTATATTATCACCCTGATGTTCGTGTTCTTTTATTGAGATTAATATTTTTTCTTTCTCTGCCTTGTCTGAAATAAGAAAATATTTATTCAGCAAAGTGGCTCCTTTAACCAGGTTTTCGGCAGCTTCTTCAAACATCGGATAGAATTTTCTTTCTTTAGGTGTGAAAAATTTCAGCGCATTTTTGAGTTCCATAGAAGTAGTTTTTTTAATTAATTTAGACAATACAAAATTATGACGGGAATAACAGATAGCGCTATGTTTTGTTTTATGTTTTGATTAAGGTTATATTAAGTTAATGTTAAGACGCCGAAGCACTGTTATTGGTTATCGATTATTTGCACAAACACCACCTGAATCAAAAAGCAATCATTTCAAAATAATCCTTCTCAAGGATTAACAACAATGGATTTTGAATTATCTGCCAGCGGGAATACAAAAATTGAAATCCTTGATATTACAGGCCGCAACGTGGAGACAATTCAATATGGTTATTTCCAGAAAGGCCGGCACCAAATTACATTTGATGTTACCAGCTTGTGCAGCGGTGTTTGGCTCGTCAGGATTTCTGCACCTGGTGGTTGTGTCACAAAAAAAATTATAGCTAACCACCTATAGCTTAATAAAAAAACATTAGCGCGTTCACAAAGCGCAGACAGGGCTTTGTGAACGTTTTCTTTTTGCGGATATCACCTAATTAACTATTTAATAATATTCACTTAACGTCAAATACACAAAGCGGTATTACTTTTGTCTGTAATTGTATTAATCAGCATTACAACAAAGAAGCGACCCAATCGCTGCCACTTGAAAATATGTTTTCGGTTATTGCCCATCGGCCCATTTTAATGATTATATTTGAACAATTAACTTTTATATCTTTGTAAAAACAGTGTACCCATATGTCAAATGAACATACTATTCTTTTGATTGATGACGAACCGGACATCGTTGAATTTTTAAGCTACAATTTAAAAAAAGAAGGTTTTGCCGTATTTACTGCCAGCAATGGGAAAGACGGGATACAAGTTGCAAAAACGGTTCTCCCCCACCTGATAGTACTTGATGTGATGATGCCTGGTATGGATGGTATAGAAACATGTGCGGAAATTAGAAAAATCCCCTCACTGCATAAGGCACTGATCATG
>DAOOWO010000131.1:0-7084 GCA_035371225.1 Bacteroidales bacterium
TCCCTTTGATATCAAGAATTTTGAAATTTGTATAAAAGTTTTGTCATGTACTTAGCAACAATACTATGTTTAAAAAACTCATAGACAAAAATTTCAGAAAACCGGGTGGGCTTATCGGACGGTATATCATCAGATTTCTGAAAAAAAATCAAATAGAATATGATGAAATGGATGCTTTACTCAGGCTGAATAAGAACGATGTTGTCCTTGAAATCGGCTATGGATTAGGTAAGGGTATTTATGATTACGCGCAAAAGTACGAATGTACTTTTCATGGGATTGATTTTTCACGCTTAATGTATGAGAAAGCGCGTAAGTTAAACCGTGAGCATATTAAACGTGGCAAAGTCATTCTGCAATGTGCCGATTTCGATTCTTATGCTTACGAAAATGACATTTTTGATTGCGTCTATTTTTTAAATGTGATATACTTCTGGGATGAAATTCAAAGCCGGTTGAAGAAGATATACTCCATCCTGAAACCCAAGGGTAAAGTCATCATATTCATGGCAGATGCAGCGTGTTTTAAGGATATCAGGCAAACTTCCGGCAAAAAAATATTTAACCTTTACAGTATTGATCAAGTAATGCAAGAAATGGGGCAGGCAGGTTTTACAAACATGGAAACCATAGAACATACGAAAGAGAAGCAGTGTTACTACCTCATAGGATATAAAATTAATACGAATAACAACACCTAAACACAAGTATAGGTAACCGAAACATTCCTCCGCCGCAGTGGGAAAAAAGAGGCGGTCTCAAAAGTCCTTTGGCGCCTTTGTAGTAAAAAAATAAAACCACGAAGTCCGCCGCGGCGGACACAAAAGTTAAATGCTCCTAAATATTGACTTTTGAGACAGCCTCGTACATGGGCGCAGCATGATAATATAACGGCAGGCATGTCATGCCCTGTGCCTTACCCCTCAAACGTAAACGAAAGCTGGAAAATTTTTGAATTGAGGCGTTTGACGCTGTTGGTGTAAATGGTGTTTTCTTTGATCAGCAGGTCGCGCAAGCCGTACGACATTTTTAGCTCAATGCCGAATTTAAAGTAGGGGAGAAAAAAATCAACGCCCGTGCCTATGTCGGCCATATAGTCGTGGCGGGCCAGTTTTATCGGGGCTTCGCCTTCTTTATTTCTTTTTTTGGCCTGCGAGGCCATATCGATACTGTATTTGGCGCCGCCAATAATATAGGCTCTGAAGTTTCCGAGACGTTTCGACTGGTATTTGATGTAAATCGGGAACGTCATAAAAGTGGATTCGATCTTTTTGTTTTGAACGTACGAGATGGAATCTTTGTAGCGGAAAGTATATTCTACATTGCGGTTGCCGAACGAGAGGGTGGGCACAAAACGCAGGCTCAGGTATTTGGTGAGGCGCAGGCTGGAAACTATGCCGATATCAAAACCAAAATCGGGCTTGGTGGTGGCATTGGTCAGCGAGTCGAAAGGGGTGAAGTCTTCAACGGTTTTTATGGCAAAATCCATATAGTTCATGCCCAGCAGAAAGCCAAAATGATATTTCCGGCGGTCGAATTTCGGAAGGTTTTCAGATGATCGTCCTTCGTAGCTCTGAGCCACGGCAGACCAGTCGAACAGTGTAATGAAAACCAGCAGACAAAAGATATTTATTGATATTTTTTTCAACGGAAAACTTTTGAACTTTATATAACGCCGTGTATTGAAAAGTATTGCAAAATTATATAATTTTTTCTTTTTCGCCGGTATAAATTGTGGCAATGCCTCCGCTGAGCCTTTGTTGTCCGGTATGGCAAAAACCGTTTTGTTTCATGATATCCATAAATGACGCGCCTTCGGGGAAAGCGGCAACGCTGTTGCGAAGGTATTTGTAAGCCGATTTGTTGCCCGAAATTAGGCGTCCGGCCAGCGGCAGGTATAACCTGAAATAGATTGTGTAAAGGAGTTTAAAAAATCCGGTAGGCTTTGAAAATTCGAGGATAAAAATTTTTTTTCCGGGTTTTGCCACACGCAGCATTTCTTGCAGGCCCGTAGAGAGGTGCTGAAAATTGCGTACGCCAAAGGCTACCATCACCGTGTCGAAGGTGTTATCTGCAAAAGGTATATTTTCTGCACTGGCGTTGATCAGGCGGATGTTGTTTGCAGCCTTTATTTTTTTGATTTTTTTCCTGCCTTTTTCCAGCATTTTTTCAGCAATGTCAATGCCGGTAATTTGTACCGCGGGAAGGTGTTTTGCGGCCATAATAGCAAGGTCGGCGGTGCCTGTGGCCACATCAAGAATATCTTGGGTTTTTTCTTTTTGCAACAAGCGGATAAGTTTTGCCCGCCAGCATTTATCATTATTAAATGAAAGAAAATGATTCAGAAAATCATATCCGGGGGCAATATCGTCGAACATTTTACCGATATCATCGGTTTTTTTGTTTTTCAGTAAACTATCCATCCGGAATTTTAATGAATAGCGTTTATATGATGTTCAAAAGCTCTTTTATAAGTCTTTCCTTATTGACTGGTACCACGCCGGCTTCTTCGCATACCAGGCCACCGGCGATGTTCGAGATAAAAGCGGTATCGTACAGAGGTAGGTTTAATGCGGTACACAGGGTGGCCAGGGCAATTACCGTATCGCCGGCACCTGAAACGTCGGCCACATTTCTTATCCTGGCAGGTATCAATGCTCCTTCGGCAACGCCGAATTTGTTTATGGATGATATAAAAACGCCCTGTTCAGACAGGGTAAGAATCATTTTTGAAATGTTATGAAAATGCTGGAATCCTGAACATATTTTGAGTAGTTCTTCGGGTGTGCGCTGTATGTTTTCTATTTTCATGCCATCACATAATTCTTTATAATTTGGTTTGAATAAGGTGGCATTTTTATAGGCGGAGAAGTTTTTCTTTTTGGGGTCGACGGTTACAGGGATTTTCATCCGTTCGGCCAGTTCCACCACCCAGGTAATCAGGGCAATATCTATGGCGCCCTTGTCGTAATCTTCGAAAAGTATGGCCTGGGGTTTTTCTGCCATGGCAATACGTTCTATATGATTGTAGAAGGTTCGGGTTTCGGGCTGTGTCAGCGCCTGCGATATTTCTTCATCTACGCGCAGCATCTGGTAATTATTTCCTATGATGCGGAATTTGGTGGTGGTGATGCGTTTTTCGCTGCGGAGGATGCCGCCGCTGCTGATATGATTTTTTTCGAGCAACTGGCAAAATTCATCGGCTTTTTGGTCGTTGCCGCTGATGCTGCACAACAGGGGCACCGCTCCCAGCGACTGCAGGTTCAAAGCCACATTGGCGGCTCCACCCAGGCGGTTTTCGCGTTTTGTAACTGATACTACCGGTACCGGTGCCTCGGGCGAGATACGATCTACCTTGCCCCAGATATAGGAATCAACCATAATATCGCCAATCACCAGGACTTTCATCCCTTGGAAATCGGCGAAAAGTTTTTCAATAGAAAATTTATCAATTGTAAGCATCAGAAACTTGAATTTATGCGTGCATACTTTGTTTTCAGAAAATTTGTTTCGGGGCTAAAGGAAAAGCTTACCGTGAATGACGAATTTTCTTCCTGGTTTATCTGTACCAGGCTTTTGCCTAATTCAGCATCATCGGAGGAGTACAAAACCAACTGCAACGCTCCTTTGAATTTTTTTGAAAAACTGATATGCAGAGGAATACTTTTTTTGCCTGTGCCAGCGTAGGTGTCGATTTTTTTGATTTCAATGCCCAGTTCTTCGAGCACAGGATTGGGAATAACCTTAATGTGTATAAGACTATGGTCTTCATCCTGAATAAATCCGGTGATGTCATTTTCATCTGTCGGCATTGGTTCCTTGACACTAGTTACAGAATCGCTGTAGTTTTCTTCATTATCATAGTCATCGGGCGATTCATAATATTCCAACTGGTTTGATTTGTTGCACGTGGTATTTACATTTTTTCCTATGATCCATACCAGGCCTGCGATACAAAATACCAGTGCGAACAGGGTGATTAGGATGCCGGATACCCATTGACCGGTTTTTTTCTGTATGATTCCAAGTATGAGCATTAACAGCCCCAGCCCGATAATGATAACGGAAAATAATAAAAATAATCCGCTGATAACCGTTATTGACATGGTGTTTATTTAAATTTTGCTAATGTTTCTTTGATGCGTTTTACGGCTTCGGTTATCTTTTCTTTGGAGGTGGCATATGAAAACCTTAGGCAGTTGGGGTCTCCGAAAGCTGTACCGGGCACCAAAGCCACATGGGCCGTGTTGAGGAGGTACATGCTCAGGTCATCGCTGCCTTTGATGATGGTGGTTCCGTCGGTTTTTCCGAAATAATATTTTACATCCATGAAGACGTAAAATGCGCCGTCGGGCGTGTTGGTGATGATTCCGGGAATTTCTTTCAGCAGGCCGAGCAACAGGTCGCGGCGTTCGCGAAAAGCGTCCAGCATGGTTTTAAATTCAGGGGTGAGTTTGGGATCGGTGTCGATGGCCGTGAACGATGCTTTTTGTGCGATGGAGCATGCTCCCGAAGTAACCTGTCCCTGCAATTTGTTACAGGCCTTGGCAATAGGCAGCGGGGCTGCAATATAGCCGATACGCCAGCCGGTCATGGCATAACCTTTCGACACCCCGTTGATGACGATGACCTGGTCTTTGATAAAATCAAACTGGGCGATGCTTTCGTGTTTTCCAATAAAGTTGATGTATTCATAGATTTCATCCGAAATGATAAAGATGTTTTTATGGCGTTCCAAAACCTTTGCCATGGCAAAAAGTTCTTCTTTGCTATATACCGATCCTGTAGGATTACAGGGGCTGCTGAAAATTAATACTTTGGTTTTTTCGGTGATGGCGGCTTCAATTTGTTCGGGAGTAACTTTAAAATTGTTGTCGATGCCTCCCGGAATAATTACCGACTTTCCTTCGGCGAGTTTTACGATCTCTTTGTACGAAACCCAGTAGGGAGCAGGCACTATCACCTCGTCTCCGGGGTTTACCAGCGCCAGCATTACGTTGGCAATGGAATGTTTTGCCCCGGTGGAAACCACAATCTGTTCGGGAGTATAATCAAGGTTGTTATCGCGTTTCAGTTTTTTACAAATGGCCAGCCGCAGTTCGGGATAACCGGGTACCGGCGGATAATGCGTAAAATTTTTATCTATGGCATCTTTGGCGGCAGTCTTGATAAATTCAGGTGTATTAAAATCCGGTTCGCCGATACTGAGATTGATAACATCAAAGCCCTGCGCACTTAACTCACGGCTTTTCTGAGTCATGGCCAATGTTTCCGACTCTGATAAATTGTTGATTCTGTCCGATAAATAATTCATAGTTCATTTTTTTTTCAAAAATAGCAATTAATATTATGTTGGCACCTATTGAAAGAGATTTTTAGATTAATTCTGAAAAGGTACAGGCTCCTGTAAAGTATAATACCCTATAAAGTTGATGCCCTCATCCTTTTCATAAATTGTAAGCAGCAAGTTTTATTTTGTTCGGAGTTAAAAATTATCTATTTTTGAAAAAGGAAATCGGTAGCGATGTGTCGGTGAAAACAAGCGTATTGCTACCAAATAATTATATACAGTTAAATTCAAATACATGTGTGGCAGGAAGGCTGTTGAAATTTTTTTTGTATTAAAATTTATTAGAAAATATCATTTATGTTGACTGTGAAAAACTGGAAAACAAGATTGTCGGAGAGCCTGAAATTCTATTTTCAGGAGGATTATAAGCTGATGCAGCGATTGATTGTCTTGCTGGCTTTTGCAGGATTTATAGGGCATTTCCTTTTTTATTTTGTGTTATCTAACGTTACTGATTTCTGGGAGTCGTTAGAACTGCGTATTATCGTGGCCTTGCTTTTTCTGAGCCTGTTGTTGCTTCCCAGGCACAGCAAATTAAAAAAGTACCAGCTATGGTATTATGAAATTGTTTATATGTTGGTTTTTCCTGTTTTTTTCGCCATTAACCTTTATGAAAACGGGACCAATGTTTATTGGTCGCTTTCTGTGCTGTTTTCGGCCATTCTTTACGGATTGCTTACTCATCCGCCGAAAGCGGTGGTGCTTTATCCACTGGGCGTATTTTTGACATTTTTGGCTCTTTATTACATACATGGCAGCCTGCCTGGCCTGAGCGATGCCATTATCATACATTTTCCGGCCTATTTTATCATGATACTTCTCGGGTTTATGCAGACGGCCATCCGCAGGGCTTATGCTGCTGCAGAGCGCGAAAGGCTCTATTCGGAAAAATTGCTGGAGAACATCCTTCCCATGAAAATCATTAAACAGTTAAAAGAGAATCCGTCCACGATAGCTGAAAAGTTTGAGCATTGTTCGATATTATTTGTCGATGTTGTTGATTTTACTCCCTTTGCCGAGAAATCAGCGCCTGAAGATGTGGTAAATATTCTCAATGATATTTTTACGCTTTTTGATCACCTTACCGGGAAATACAAACTTGAAAAGATCAAAACCATCGGAGACGCCTATATGGTTGTCAGCGGAGTTCCGGAGCCCCGGGCTGATCATGCCGAAACCATCGCAGAAATGGCGCTCGACATGCTCAATGTGGTGGAGGATTACAATAAAAAAAATGGTAATAATTTCAGAGTCAGGCTGGGTATCAATTCCGGTCCTGCTATTGCCGGCGTCATTGGCAAAATGAAATTTGCTTATGATATCTGGGGAGATACGGTGAATACGGCCAGCAGAATGGAATCGCTGGGTGTGCCGGGTAGAATACAAACTACCGAGGCAACCTATGAAATGCTGAAAAATAAATTTAATTTAGAATACCGTGATATCCTTGATGTGAAAGGCAAAGGAAAACTTAAGACGTATTTTCTTGAAAGCCGGAAAATGGCTTTTTAATTTCTGATTGATCCGACGGTGTTGGCTCAGGTACGAGATGTCAACGGGTGCTGAAAAATAATTTCTATGTGTTTTGAAGATTAAATATTATTAAAAATAGGCTTACCTTTGTTCTGTAATAAAAAAAACATATGGAAGATTTTCTTGATATCCTGAAATACACAATTCCTTCGGGCATTGTGTTTGCCACGGCATTTTTTATTCTACGTGCTTTTTTGCAAA
>DAOOWO010000132.1:0-7051 GCA_035371225.1 Bacteroidales bacterium
ACGCCCGGCGAAACCAAAGTAGGCATTATGCCAGGTTTTATCCATAAACCCGGATGTGTTGGCATTATTTCCCGTTCGGGGACCCTTGCTTACGAAGCCGTTGACCAGATTACAAAAAGCGGTTTGGGGCAGTCCTCCGGGATTGGTATCGGAGGAGATCCCATTATTGGAACCTCCATGCTGGATGCTGTTAAGCTCTTTATGCAGGACGATGCTACCAGGGGTATTGTAATCATTGGCGAAATAGGTGGCAGCATGGAAGCCGAAGCGGCCGGATGGATTAAAGACCACGGAACCAAACCCATTGTTGGTTTTATTGCTGGCGCTACAGCGCCTAAGGGCAGGACCATGGGGCATGCAGGAGCCATCATAGGTGGCAAAGACGATACCGCTGAGGCAAAAAAAACTGCTTTACGGAATGCCGGTGTTTACGTGGTAGAATCACCGGCTGATATTGGAGCGAAGATGAGCGAAGTGCTAAAATAACTATTCCTGATTTTTGATAGTATCTGCCTTGCCCTTGATTTCAATAAGTTCAGCATTGTCATATATATCAATTATACAATACCGATAACGGCCTTTAACAATGTCTTTTAAGCTGTCGTCAGATACCAGTACTTTATCGCAAGGATTAAAGCCGGCAGTATTTACCAGTTCGATTTTCTGACCTGATTCCTGGAGCTTATACTTATAAAAAAGCAACGATCCATGGTAGCCGGTGTGATACACCTTAACCCCATTCAGATTACTTTTTTCCTGACTTTTTTTAAACAAAAAACGTTCGGAAGCTTCGTTCATTTTTTCATAGCCATTTAATGAATTTGCCTGCGAATTACGGTACATCATGTAGTATGGGTATGAAAAAATGACCATCATAATTACTAATGATTTCCAATGTTTATGTGTTGGATGATTGTCCAAAAACCACTGCAACAGTATAAATACCGGGAAAGCAGCAATGATAGCCAAATATGGATATAATGGCATATCATACCATTCTACCTTAGTGGCTGCCGCCGAAATAATAAGAAAATAACCTGATGCGAGTATGGATATTATGGTCATCAATTTTCGCTCTTTTTCCTTCCGGGTAATAAACACCATTATAAACCCCATCATTAACAAAGTAAACCATGTGGCAAAACGGCGGTTGAGCAGGTTATCCAGATAATAATTAATATCCCCGGCAAAGCCATCCGTTACCCTAAGCAAGCGCCCGGCATCCCTGTCAAAAAAATTCGTAAAGTAATCAGGGTTCTCATTGTGGCGAAGTACCATAAATGAAATGTTCACCAAAAGGAAGAGCAGGATGCCCGCAAAAAAATATGGGTTCCACACAAATTTCTTCAGTTGCTTGTATATTATCAGGATGATTAGAATGGATGGAAGAAATAATAAAGCTGCCACCATTTTTGTTGCAAAGGCAAGTGTGAGAGATAACATGAAAAACAAGACGTATTTCTGCTTCTGACTATTGATGAACTTCAGAAAAGCCAGGTTGGAAAGAAACATAAAAAAGGTCAGCATAGAGTCAGCTTCCGCGGTACGGGCGGTATGAAATCCAATAAAGCCCGTGGTGGTGAGCAATATCAAAGCACTGGCCCAGGCCCAGTAAGCGCTGTAGTTCCTGTACAGAAAAACAAATATCAGTAAAATTGTCAGGGCTGCGGCAACGGCGGAAGGCAAACGTAAAGCCAATTCATTATATCCGAACAATTTTACGCAGGCGATCTGCGCCCAGAGGGTCAAAACAGGTTTGGTATTGCAGATATCGGGGTGGCCATCGAAGTAGTTTGCAAAATAATTACCGTTATGAATCATCTCATAGGTGTTTACGGCAAACATCGATTCATCCCATAAGCGCATGTGAAAAGCCCCAAGTTTCACAAAAACAACGAGGTAAATCAGTATCAGCAGAAGTATTATCTGAACAGTGATACTAATCTTTGTCTTTTCAAAAATCATGATTTGTCAGGAAATTTTGTTTCACGACCGATAGTATTGTATCAGGGAATATAATCATAAGCCCCCAGATCGGGGGGGGGGTTCAGTGTCCGGTTGTGGCCTTTAATATCGTAAATCAAATCAATCACAGGGAAATAAATCAGGTTGATATTTGCAGCGTCAATGGCTGCTGAACCGGGACTCAGAGAGTAGTCGTTGTTGCCGTAATCCTTAAACATTACCTCCTGATTAAAAATGCAATTTGTCAGCCGGCTGTCTGATGAATAATTTGTACTTTTCAGCAAACAATATTCAAATTTGTAGTTGAATGCGGCATCCGCCACGCTGTCTGTTTCCAATTCTTCCGAGTTTGAGCCATAAATTATGCAGTTGCCGAAATAGGCCGAGTCAAGATCTCCGGTATAGGTATAAGGGCCAGCCAGGTAATAATTGGTAATCAGCAACGACGGGGTTTGGCGCGATGAAAAGCTGTAATAGTTGCCCAGCGTGCAATGCCTGAAATCATAGTTGCCTCCCGTGGTAAGGGCTACGGCATAACCACCGCAGTTGGCGAATACACAGTTGCCGCTAAGAATCCTGTAATAGCGCGATAGCAAACCTATACCGGTCATATTTTTTATAACGGTATTTTTTAGTATAAGACGGTTGTTTTCGGCGCTGCTCATGGTTTCGGCCTGTATACCAATAAATCCGTTCTTGATAACAGCATAGTTTATTACGTTATCGTTGCTTCCTTCATTTATCCAGATTCGGTCCCACTGGCCGGGCAAATCTTTATAGGAGGCTTCGAGCCGGCTGCCCTGGAAGGTTACCGGCTCATCTATGGTGCCGTTTACTTTCAAGGTGCCATATTTATAAATCCACATTCCCGAGTTGTTGTAAAAATGAAGCCTGCAGCCGGGTTCAATATTTAGTTTTCCGGTTGAATCAACCACCGCGTAACCGTAAATCAGGTATGGTTTATCGTTTGTCCAGGTGATGTTTTCATTTTCCCCTGCTACAATTTTATAATGAAGGGAGCCCCCCAGCGTTTTATCTGCAACAATGTAGTGGGCATCCTGACCCCAGGCGGTAAGGTCAATATCCTGCACGTTGCCATTCAGTTCAAAGAGTATCGAATCCCTTACCACCATAGGTGAGTTGCTGTTTTGCGGGTCAACAGTTACTTTTACAAAAATAAAAATACTATCATTAGGACCAATTTCAACATTGCTGAGGCTTTGGGCCGCAACTCCGTCAACATTCATGGAAAATTGAGAAGCATTTCCGTTGGCCAGGCGTATAGAGGAAATAACGATTTTATCGGATGTGGGATTTTTTACATAACACATACTGGTAGTGGAACCAACCGTTGAAAATACGGTGTCGAACAATATCGACTGGGTAGATAGTGTAAGCGTTACAGAAGGATCATCATTTATTTGCGTGTCTTTTTTACAGGAACTTAAAAGAAAGGTAAAGGTGATAAATCCGGCAAATAAGGTTACTAAAAAAATTCTTTTCATCAGTTTTTTCTTAAAAACGTCATTTAGTTGATATTGTTTCGCAAAAGTAAATTTTATTATTTTATTATTCATTCAAAAGAGAAAAGAGAGATTATTTTTTTATGTATTAAGAGAAAAAGCTTAACATATTGTTAAATTATTAAAAAAATATAAAAAACTTGTATTTTGTCATTTTATATTGTAATTTAGAAAAAAAGTTTCTTCATTATTTCCATATTGCATTAATATAGCTATAAGGCTATGAGTTATATAAAATTTGACAGGCAGCAGTTGGTAAATTTAAAATACTCTTTAAAAAGGGAATATGTTTGTTCAAATAGGGCTGGATCATTTGCGACATCTACCATTGCAGGATGCAATACACGCAAATATCATGGCTTGTTGATTGTGCCTCAACCAAATTTTGACGGAGGAAATTATCTCTTGTTATCATCTTTAGATGAAACTATTGTTCAGAATAATGAAAAATTTTGTCTTGGCATGCATCGTTACAGTCATGATGTTTTTCATCCAAAAGGGCACAATTATTTATCATTTGTTGAGCTGGGACCTGCAATGAAATTTTGTTATCATGCAGGGAAAGTCATTTTGACTAAAGAATTGTTGTTTTCTATAGGCAGCGACCGTTTGATGATAAAGTATACGCTGGTTGAATCCCATTCGCCAATAGTCCTTATGTTTAAACCTTTTCTGGCATTTCGTAACTTACATGCACTGACAAAAGCCAATTTAAATGCAGATACACATTATGAAAAAATAAAAAATGGAATAAAAATAAAAATGTATCCTGATTTCTCTTACCTGCATCTCCAGTTTTCAAAAGATGTAGAGTATTCACATGTTCCTCTATGGTATTATGATTTTGAATACCTCGAAGAAGAAGAACGGGCATATGATTTCAAGGAAGACCTGTTAACTCCAGGATTTTTTGAGGTATTTATGAAAAGAGGGGAGAGTTTGGTCTTTTCTGCAGGCCTTGACGAGGTGGAACCAGCTTTACTAAAACGATCATTCAATAATGAAGTAAAAAAAAGAGTTCCGGCCGATAGCTTTAAAAATTGCCTGATAAATTCGGCATTGCAGTACTTTGTTCATAGAAATAAGAAATTAGAACTCATGGCCGGTTTTCCCTGGTTCGGCCGATGGGGCAGGGATACATTTATCTCTCTCCCGGGGCTTACCCTTACCATGAATGAACCTCAAAAATGCAAAGCTGTCATTGATAATATGCTTTCTGAATTAAAGGGACACTTGTTTCCTAATGTTGGCAAAGGAGAAAATGCTGTCTACAATTCGGTTGATGCACCTTTATGGTTTTTCTGGGCTTTGCAGCAATATGCCATTTATACTAAAAGGCAGGCACGTATCTGGAGAGAATATGGAAGCAAAATGAGAGCCATTCTGAATGGATTCCGCAATTATAGTGCGTTCAATATTAAAATGATGGAGAATGGGCTGATATACGCCGGTGGAAAAGACTTTGCCCTCACATGGATGAATGCAGTTGTAAACGGACATCCGGTAACTTCCAGACCAGGAATGAATGTGGAAATAAATGCTCTTTGGTACAACGCCATTATGTTTTCGGTTGAAGTGGCAATGCTTGCCGGGGATGATGATTTTGTGAATGAATGGTCTGAGATCGCCTCTAAAATACCGACAGCATTCACGGAAACATTCTGGGATGATAAAAAAGAATATTTATGTGATTATGTTGATGGCGATTATAAAGATTGGTCTGTAAGACCTAATCAGATTATAGCTGCATCGCTTTCATACAGCCCTGTCAGTGCGCAAATCAGAAAACATGTTGTTGATGTGGTGCAAAGGGATTTACTTACGCGAAGAGGGCTCCGTACTTTGTCCCCCAAATCGGAAAAATACATTGGCAAATATAGGGGTAGTATAACTCAATTGGATGCCGCCTACCATCAGGGAACAGTATGGCCCTGGTTGCTCAGCCATTATGCTGAGGCCTATCTTAAAGTCTATGGGAACGGCGGATTGGATCATGTTAAATCGTTATTAAATGATTTTGAGTCAGCAATGAGGGAGCATGGCATCGGCTCGATTTCAGAAGTGTATGACGGAGACCCTCCGCATTCACCGGGCGGCACACCATCACAGGCATGGAGTGTGGCTGCATTATTGTGGATAGAATACCTGATTGATAAATATGCAATTGAAAAATAACCATCACCACCAGGCATTATTCTATAGGTAATGTTGCCGCCGGTGCATTGCTATGGCTCTCTTTTCTTTTCCGGATTAAGGGTGGATTGTTTTAATTTATTATTTGTGCTTAAGATTGTATTGTTTTTCGGCAAAATATATAAAAACTGAACAGTGGCTCTCCAAAATTTATCCGTAATGATTTAATACCAAATTGAAATATTAAATAGTTCGATAGGACGTATTGATATTTTTCAAATCGATATAATTAGTTTTTCTGTATAACATAATCATGCTAATAATATTTTATGGTATATTAAATTAAAGTCAAAAATTTGACAGTTTATGTGCACTGTTTCAGGTATTTATGAGCATATACGTTTGGCGAAATTTGTGTGTTTTGTTTTTTTTGGGAAATGTGTATTTTGGCAAATATATTTGGGCTATATTTCTTATTGTCTGATAATTAACGATTTTAAAAAACAGTTGATGATAATGCCTTAATAAAATATTGCTTTAATTGGTTAAAAATAAATACCTTTGCAAAAAATTATACAAAAAATTGATTATTTTTCATTAATACAATGAGTTATATAAAATTTGATAAAGAACAACTTGTTAACCTGCGCTTTGCATTAAAAAGAGAATTTATTCGGACAAACAGGGCTGGGGCCTTTGCCACGTCAACTATCATTGGGTGTAACACGCGCAAGTATCACGGATTGTTTATTGTGCCACAACCTGATATTGACGGGGGAAACCATGTATTGCTTTCTACCGTTGATGAAACAGTTATTCAGCAAAATGAAGAGTTTCACCTGGGTATTCACTGCTATCCTGATGGGGTATTAAATCCCAAAGGGCATAAATATATCAACTGTCTCGAGATGGAGCCTATGCCGAAATTTACGTATCGTGTTGGAGGCGTGGTGTTTACTAAAGAAATTATGTTTTGTATCGAAAGCGACCGCCTTTTGATCAAATATACCCTCGAAGATGCTCATTCACCGACTATTATCCGCTTGCAACCTTTTTTGGCTTTCCGCAATGTTCATGCATTGACCAAAGCAAACACTGATGCTGACACGTATGCATTACCGGCAGAAAATGGTATAAAAATCAGGATGTATCCTGGATATTCGGCCTTGTTCCTGCAATGTTCCAAAAAAACTGAATATACACACGTTCCTCATTGGAACTACAACATTGAATATGTTGAAGAAAAAGAACGCGGCTACGACTACCAGGAAGATGTTTTTGTGCCTGGCTATTTTGAACTACCTATGCGTAAAGGCGAAAGTGTGGTATTTACTGCCGGACTGAACGAAATAGATACCTCAAAACTCAAACAGATTTATTCTTCCGAAACAAAAAAACGAATCCCCAGAGATAATTATAAAAACTGTCTG
>DAOOWO010000133.1:0-7027 GCA_035371225.1 Bacteroidales bacterium
ATTTTCCTTTTATAAATGGTTATATACCAAAGCCCCAGCCATCAAAGCCGAAGATATCCAGGAACTGGTGGACATTGACCCCGACAGCCCGTATTTTCGTGAATTGATAAGCTCTTTCACCACTACTGAAAAAAAGTTCATCCCCGGATTGATTAATCCCTTGGTGAAAAAAATTATACAATTAATCAGGGATAAAAACTACAGAGTGATTATAAGTCTTGGGGCAGGAGCTATGGAAGTTGAAAAACAAGTAATCAAAAAGCTTATCCGTTCAGGAAATCAAAATCCGATTATTTTTATTGGCAACGACACATCAGATATTAGCCACAGCCTGGCAAGAGAAAACCTTACCGGAGTAACCCCCGAAGTTGCTATCATTGAAAAAAAACTTCTAAATGAAGCCATGCTGAAAGGAATCATAAAGGAAACAACCAGTACTTACACTATAGTGCTATGTAACAACGATATTTTTTCGCTCGACAAATACTTCACGGGAACAAATTTTGACCTGGCATACACCAGTTTTTTTAAACACCATTTTATGCACGAGCAAGCAACCCATATTGACCAAATGCTCAGCAGGCACTCAAAAGAAGTAATTGATTATGACGGAGTGAAAAACAAATTTAATATTTTTATCCAGCCATTGTTTGTCTGGAAGAACCCCGTCCTGCTCAACGGCACCGTATTCTCAAATTTAAGGTACAAAACAAAAAGAGATTTGAAAACCCACCTCGAAGACGTAAAAATAACTACTTACAGGATGCAAGGCACCTATCTGAAAGAAACTACCACACCTGTTATTATGGGAAACCGCACATTATGATAAAAGATTTTCCGCATATACACGCTGCACATTGCGAAACGGGTACCTTATCTGCGCTGCTCAGGCACCGCGGTATGGACCTCAGCGAACCAATGATCTTCGGCACCGGTTCGGGCTTGTATTTTGCTTATATGCCTTATCTGAAACGCAACGGCATTCCTTTTATCTCCTACCGGATAATGCCGGGGTGGTTGTCGCGTATTTTTAAAAACAGGTTTGACCTTGAGATAATAAAAAAACAATACCGGACGAAAGCAGCAGCCATGGATGACCTGGACCGTCTCTTAGAACAAAACATTCCCGTGGGATTGGTTACCAATCTTTTTTTTATCCCCTATTTTCCCGATTCGTATCGTTTTCATTTCAACAACCACCACATGATTGTTTACGGAAAAGAAAACGGGCAATACCTTGTCAGCGACCCGATTTTTGATGTTCCCACTACCATTTCTTATGAAGACCTCTGCACTGCACGCTTTGCTGCCGGATTAAGGACACTGAAGGGTGACTTATTTTACATCGGCAAGACCTCACCGGATTATGATTTAAAAAAAATCATTCATAAAGCCATCCGTCACACAGCCAGAAATATACTGACTCCTATGCCGTTAAACGGGTACAAAGGTATACGCTACCTGTCAAAACGCGTAGCCCAATGGCCCCAAAAGATGGATGAAAAAAAAGCCAAACGCTATATTGGAAACATTATCCGTATGCTTGAAGAAGTTGGTACCGGCGGCTCGGGCTTCCGTTATATGTATGCAGCTTTTTTGCAGGAAGCAGCTTCGGTGACCGAAAAAGACCTCTTGCTGGAAGCATCGGCGGATATGACGCTGGCAGGCGACACCTGGCGTGAATTTGCCTACCAGGCCGCCACTATTTGTAAGACCAACCAGCCTGCTCAGCAAATGTACCGGGAGGCCGCCGGAATTTTGATGCGCTGCTCGGAAGCAGAAGAAAACGTTTTCAGGAAACTATCCGTACTCTAAACCAAACAGATGGAAAAGGAAATAATAATACAAGTTGACAAGCTGTCAAAATATTATAAAGGCAACTCCTATCCCGCTGTTGATGATGTATCTTTTGCCATAAACCGCAATGAAATTTTCGGGTTGCTCGGCCCCAACGGTGCCGGCAAGACTACGCTATTATCGGTGATGTGCGGCCTGTTCAAACCCGACAGCGGCCACGTGCTGATCAACGGAAGCATTCTGCATCAACACCTGAAATCACTAAAAAAAATAATCGGCATTGTACC
Organism: Bacteroidales bacterium; assembly: GCA_035371225.1. GTDB lineage: Bacteria > Bacteroidota > Bacteroidia > Bacteroidales > CAIWKO01 > CAIWKO01. Next base: position 2,085 of record DAOOWO010000133.1, read on the forward strand.
GCAGGATATCGCCCTGTACCCTACCCTGACAGCCCGGGAAAACCTTATTTTTTTCGGAAATGTGTACGGATTGTCACGTAAATTTCTTGACGACAAAATTGACCAATGCCTTGCCATCCTGGAACTTGAAAAATCAAAAAACAAAAGAATCAACACTTTTTCGGGAGGCATGAAGCGCAGAATCAATATTGCTGCCGGCCTGCTGCACGAACCTGAAATCCTGTTTCTGGACGAGCCGACCGTGGGTATTGATATTCATTCCAAAAAGGTAATCATCGACTATCTGAAAGACATCAATAAAAAAGGCACTACCATCCTGTACACTTCGCACCTTATTGCCGAGGCTGAAGATTTTTGCAGTTACATAGCCATCATGGACCAGGGAAAAATAAAGACAGGGGGTAAACCTGCCGATTTGATCCGAAGCTATGAAAAAACCCAAAACCTGGAGGATGTTTTTCTCCAACTAACCGAAAAATCTCTTCCGTAGCATGAAAACATTCCTTGCATCCATAAAAAAAGAATTTCTTGTGCTGCTGAGAGACCGCTCGGGGCTGGGGATACTTTTTATCATGCCCCTGGCGCTGGTAGTTATCATGGCATTGGTACAGGACGGGCCATACAAGAATTTTCAGAAATCCGAATACCCGATGATTTTTGTGGACAACGATAAAGACACCGTCGGAGCCGTTGTTGAAAGAAACATCAGGGATGCACACATTTTTAAGATAAATACCGAAATCGACGGGGTGCCCGCCACGGAGAAAATGGCCAGGGAAGCCGTATCGCAAGGCAAGTACAGAGCCGGAGTGGTGGTGCCTGCAGGGCTGTCAAAATACCTCCGAAGAAATGCCCGTATCCTGGTTGCAAAAACTTTTTCGGGATTCCCTGAAGCCGGGTCCAGCCATGTTCCAAAGCCGCCCGACTCGATGAATGTCAAATATTTCCTTGATCCTCTGACAACCTTTTCGTTCAAAAATACCATCATTTATATCCTCGAAAAATCCTTGTCGTCACTGATTTCACAAACTCTCACAATAAATTACTACAAACATTTTGAGAACTTCTACCCTGTTGAAAACAAAATAAATTTCGACAGTTGCCAAATTATCGGAATGCAGGAAATCAGCGCCTCCAGCACTTATAATGCCGATGTAGTTTTTAACTCCGTACAGCATAATGTCCCTGCATGGACTATGTTTGCCATGTTTTTTATTTTTCTGCCATTAGCGGGAAGTATCATCAAAGAACGCGACTATGGCACGTTTATCAGGCTGCGGTTTATGCCCGGCAGTTTTTCCACGCTCATTGCCGGAAAAGTATTTTTATATACCATAGTCGGTTGTATTCAATTTCTGATGATGCTGGCCGCCGGAAGGAGCCTGCTTCCAGCCTTGGGGCTGCCCGCGCTGATAATAGGGCACAGTTATGCTGCCATTGCGGCGACAGTACTGGCAGCATCGTTGGCAGCTACAGGCTTCGGCGTGCTGATAGGTACATTTTTTTCCACACATCAGCAAATGGTGACATTTGGCTCTATCTCGGTAATAATTCTTGCAGCCCTGGGAGGAATATTTGTTCCCATCTATATCATGTCGAAAACTATGGCAAAAATAAGCAAGTATTCACCGCTGGAATGGGGGCTGAATGCTTTCAACGAAATTTTTCTGCATCAGGGCACATTTATAAACATCTATTTAGATTCACTGAAACTTCTGTTGTTTGCATCCACGGCATTTTTGCTGTCATTTTTGTACTACAAATATAAAAGGATACATTAATCAAGCTTCTCATCATGAACACCCTTGCTGACGAAATAAAAAAGAATATCATCGAAGAATTAAACCTTTCCCACGAACTAGATGACATCAACCACGATACACCATTGTTCAACAGCCGCTATACTCAGTTGGATTCCCTGGATGCGCTGCGAATTATTGTGATGCTTGAAAAAAAATATGGCATAAAGATTAAAGACCTGTCGCAGCGAAAAAAAATCCTTTATTCCTTTGACGCTATAGCCAAATTAGTGGACGAACACCGGCAGCAGCAAGCCCGGCAATAAGCACACATATTATCGGGTCATCCATTGAAAAAAATATTTACCGGATACACATCTTATCAAACAATTGGCTGTATGCGGGAAAGCACGCTGTGAGCGCTGCCTTTGCACCCAGTTCAAAATCATAAAAATCGAAGCCAGGCGCCACATTACATCCTATCAAAGAATAGGATGCGCCGACGGTGACTTCTGCTGCAAACCAGCATCCATGGGGAATTACCAGTTGCAAAAATTCATTATTAAGTATATCCCTTCCCAAAATCTTTTCAGACAAATTACCGGCCGGGTCAATGATATAAACCCTAACGGGTGACCCTGAATAAAAATGCCATATCTCGTCCGACTTCAACCTGTGGAACGCTGAAATCTGCCCGCTTTTCAGCAAGAAATAAATTGAGGTTGCAATGCACCGTCCGGCCTGATACCTCTTGGAAAGAAACTCAGCATGGATTGTTTCTTCCGAACGATACACTTCTCTGAACCAGCCGCCTTCGGGGTGCGGCTGCAACTGAAGATGCTCAATCCAAAAATCAGCAGTATCACTCATCAGCAGGTCAGTTATTTTTCAGTATGAGAATTTTTCTTTTTGCTTTTTTTCTTAAACGTAAACCTTTCGGGCAGGTATTTTTCATTGAAATAGTAAAGCAAACGAATGGTGATTACACTATTGTATTGTTTGCGCGACCAGGTTTCAAAGGTGGTAGGATTCACATAATCGCGTTTACGCACGGGAACAATGGAATAAGAATAGCGTATGTTGAATTTCAGATGCTTCCATATACGAAAACGCAGGTCGGCAATAACGTTAAAATCGTTTTTGGTTTTATAGGTAATGGTATCTGGCCTATCCCAGGGTTTTGTAATATTCCATTCTTTTTCCTTGAAAGCCACCATGCGTCCCCACGATAAGCCCAGCCCAAAGGTCCATGTGTTTCGGTCTTCATAATGTGCCATGAGCGGTGCGGTGAGATAATTCCATTTCAACGAGTAATAAGGCAGTTGGTTGTTCCCTGCCGGTGAGGGCGGAAGTTTCTGGTAGGCACCTCTTTCATCATATAAGATTTCCAGGCTTAATGAAAACCGTTTAGGCAGTGGCAGAATTCCTCCCACTCCAACACAAGCTCCCATTTTTTTAAAGCCATAAACTTCATCGCCATCAACCTGGGTAAGATTCATCCCTGCAATCAACACGCCCTTGATTTCTCTATCCACACCGGGCCGTGATTCAGTATTTTCCTGAGCCCTGACGATGGAAAAAATAAATAAAAAAAACAGGGAAAAATATAAAGACAGATTTATTTTCATAGAATATAATAGTTCGGATACAAAATTAATTGGTTTTTTTTAATTACCTATCCAATTATTGGATAACGAAATATGATACGTCAAAGTATGGATGTCTGAAAAAACATACAGTGCCTGCATTGGCTAATGGAATTTTTTCAAAAAAATAACCTTCCTTATGAAATGATTTTTTAAAATAACCGCCTTTACAGAGCCCATGATATCCCCCGGATAATAATTACATGTTTTATAAAAAGCCAACAAGCGGTTATTTTCTGAAATGATTCCACCCTTGTGCTTTCAGCGGCACCAATTGACCGCTGCGTGTTACCAGGTTGGTACCTGCATTACTATCAGTTATATGTCCAATGATGCTGACTTCCGGGAAATTTTTCACCTGTTCGTAGTCTTTTTGTGCGATGGTAAACAGCAGTTCATAATCCTCTCCCCCATTCAAAGCTGCGGTTGTCGGGTCTATCTTTACGCTTTCACACATGTTTATTGTTGACATATCCACAGGGATGCGTTCTTCGTAAATAGCACATCCTTTACCTGAAGCCCGGCAAATATGCAGTATATCCGAAGCCAGGCCATCCGAAACATCTATCATAGAGGTAGGAAGGAAATCGTTTTCAGCAAAAAGTTTTACGATATCTTTTCGGGCTTCGGGTTTCAACTGACGTTCCAGGATGTAATCATAGCCTTCCAGATCGGGTTGCATGTTGGGATTAGCCACAAATCCGGCTTTTTCGCGTTCCAGTAACAGCAAACCGGCATAAGCGCTTCCCAGGTCGCCGGTCACACAAATCAGGTCGTTTTCGTTGGCAGTATTACGATACACAACTTTGTTGCCGGCAACAACGCCAATGACTGTAAGACCCAGAAACATGCCGGAGATACTGGTTGTGGTATCGCCGCCCACCAAGTCCACGTTGTATTTTTCACAGGCCAGTTTAATGCCAGCATACAATTCTTCGATTGCCTCCACCGAAAAACGGCTGGAAACCGCGAGGCCCACCGTGAGCTGTTGCGGGATACCGTTCATAGCACAAATATCAGAAAAATTAACTACGGCGCTCTTATAACCCAAATGTTTCAGCGGCGTGTACGTAAGATCGAAATGCACCCCTTCGACTAACAGGTCAGTGGATACAAGTGTGTTAAGGTTGCCGTTGTCAATCACTGCAGCATCGTCGCCAATGCCTTTTACCGATGATTTGTTTTTAAGTTTAATGCCTTCAGTGAGGCGGTCAATAAGTCCGAATTCACCGATTTCATTCAATTCGGTGCGTTTTGTATTTTTTTCATCCATAAAGCAAAATTACTATTTTGTTGCGACAGCGTCTTTGATTTTTCGATATTTCTGTGATGAGATATAGTTTTATTACTTTAAATTTGCAAAAAACAGCTCTTGAAACTGACCTTAGCCGAACATATTGCAAAAAGCAGGATTATAGTGGCTGCCAATAAGGCCAAAGGCAACAGGCACGCCGAGATGTTTGCCACCATGTATGCCCAGCCGGCTCGCTTTATCGAAGAGATACTTCAGAATACCGAAGATGCCTATGCCCGAAAAAAAGCCGGAGATGCAGGAAAT
>DAOOWO010000134.1:0-6879 GCA_035371225.1 Bacteroidales bacterium
GAAGGCGCCAATTGGACGGGTAAATCTTCCGGAAGCATCTTTTTTCGTGAAAAAGTCGTCGAAGCTAGGTCTGCCTTTAGTCTTTTTGCCGGTATGGTCGTATCCGCGGTAACCAACATAGGCATTACCACCATTCAACAGTTCATCGGCACTAAACATATCAATAGTAAAGGTTGAAGGTTCGTAGCTGTCGATATCAATCCAGTCGGTACCATCCACCTGAAGCCCGAGTTTCTGTCGCAGGTTATAATCAACCAATGATTGTTCACTTTCTGAATAAAGACGATTATACCAGATGGTATCCATAAAAATATGATTTTCGTCTTCGGCAAAATGCGGGTTGTTGAGATCTAACTGTATGATGTGTTTGTTAACCTGCTGACGCAATGCCTGCCATAATCCCACGGGGTTGTATGTAATGTAACGGTCGTTACGCTGTTCGTAATAAAATCCCAATTGAATGGCATGGTTTCCGATATCAGCCGAGGCGTTGGCGGTAATACCAAATTGGGTAGCTTCGGAACGGCTATAATAATTATAAGGTATTCCTACATTTGTCCATAAACCATACACATTATCACGTCCGAGAAACACACCATTGATCAGGCCTCCACCAAGCTGAATCTGGTCGAGGTTTCTGTAATGGAAATCCGGGTCGCCGGCATATAAATCATAATAATTTTTAGTATAATTTGACAAGATGGGGTTTATATCGGTTTGTTCGAAAGTTACCAGAGTGTCGGCAAATCCGTTATGTACATAAACTTCACTTCCTATACTGTCAATATAAGTTTTTTCAAAGGAGCGCGTGCTGTAAGTTTTCATTTTTCCCACATAACCATATTTAAAAAGGTCGTCTTTAAACTCAGGATCCTGGGTAACACTGGTAGTTTTAGAATAGTCGCCCTGGATGGAGTAGAATAAATTTTTAATAGTGGATTTGCTGTTGGCATCAGTATTAAAACGCTGAGTAAAGCGGCCATAAACACGCCAGGAGTTATAAATGTTTTCCGGATTTTTCTTCCAGTTCAGCAGGGAATAATCACGTATATATTCTTTTCCCCAGTTTGATTGCCAAGTGCCGCCAAAGGTCAGGTTGGTGGTATTTGAGGTGCGCACGTCGATTTTACCGGAAAGGTTGAGGTCGTTGTTTGCCGAGTTTAATTTATAGGGGATATTTTCCAGGTCGGCATTGCGCAAAAATTCGCCGGCGGTATAGGTTCCCTGACCTTTTCCTGTTGGTACGAGGGGATTTTTTTCCAGACGATCAACCACATCGTCCAATGCTTTCCAGTTCCCAGTTTCAAAAGGACGGGGGTCTTTTTCATAGGTATATTCAGCAGCAATAAAATAGCCGAGCAGGGCAGTGGTTTTTGTGGAGTCGCGTCCTTTGATCAACGGGCCCTGAACATTAAGAGCCAACATATTATAACCGAATTTATCAAGGAATTGCGAAGTGGTTCCTTCGAAACCCATACCAAACTCACGTGATGCTCCTTTGGTAGAGATAGATAATATACCGCCGGTTGCATCTCCGTACTGTGCGGGAGTACCACCAGTGATTACGGTAACCTGTTCGATGGCTGCCTTAGGTACGGCCGAAGAACCACGGACTTTTACACCGTCAACATAGGTAATGGTACCATCGCTACGGGCACCCCTGATGCTCCCCATGGATCCGTCCTGCGAGAACACACCGCCTACGGTAATAGCGACAGCCTGTGCCGAACGTCCGGGCATCTTGGAGATTTCTTCGGAGGTCATAGTTCCGCCGGAAGAGGTCTGGTCTTTACTGATCAAAGGTACTTTATAGTCAACAACTTCAAAAGTTTCAATGTTAATGGCCGTTGATTCCATCTGTACATCCTGAAAGGTAATCTGGTTTGCAACAATCACCAGGTTGGTAATCATAATTGGCTTATAACCTACATAGGTGGCTTTTACATCGTATTTTCCCGGGGGAATAGGCTTAATGGTAAAATTACCATCAAAATCCGAGGTGGTACCACCCGATTGTTTGCCACCCTGTTCGATGATGATATTCGCAAACGGAATCGGTTCGTTAGTGCCCTTATCCGTGATTTTTCCCTTCAGTGTGCCTGATTGCGAGAATGCCATCATGTTTGCTGTGATAATTACAGCCGCTGTAATAAGTAACTTTCGAAGCATATTTCTTAGTTTATGTTATTTTTTTTGTCAAAAAACCCCTCCAAAAAGGTCGGTAAAGATATAAATAATCACTTTAATATTGCAAATATTTTTTTTCAGGGGGCATTATTTGGGTCTCCAAAAAAAATTAAGTATTGCGTATTTATTCGTTTTTCCCAGTATGTTTTTTTTCGTATTAACATTTAAAAATCAGCATAGAAGTAACCCTAATAAAGTTGTACCAAATTTATTATTTATTAAGAAAAAATGTTTTGTGAATAAGTTAACGGCAGGAAAAAAAAAGTTATCGGCACAAAATTACAGTTTTCGCAAAACTTTTTTGTGAGGAGGTGGGCAAAAAAACTCTTTTCATTACAAATTTTGAATAGTTTGTATTACCTTTTCTTTTTTTCTCCGCGACACGGGCACTTTTGATCCATCAGACAATACGATATAGCCGCCGTCGTTTTTCAAAAACCCTTTAATATATTTAATGTTTACCAGATGGGATTTGTGGGGTCTTAAAAAATCGGTATCGCCTAACAATTGCTCAGTTTCCTTTAGAGTTTTAGAGATTAACAGGGTTTTTCCGTCGGTAAAGAAAAACCGGGTATAATAATCGTCAGATTCGCAACGGATAATATCGTCATTTTCAACGATATGAATTTTTTCGGCGGTGGAAAGCACCACTTTTTTGGAAGTGGTTTTATTCTTCAGATTATCAAGCAATACCTTTATATTTTCGTTCATTCCCAAAACTTCGGCCTTCTTTCCAATTTTCTTTATCGCATTAATCAGATCGGAAGGGATGATAGGTTTGAGCAAATAATCCAATGCACTGTATTTGATGGCTTTTATGGCATATTGGTCATAGGCGGTAGTGAAAATCACATCAAAGTTTACTTCTTTGACATCCTCAAGCACCTGAAATCCGCTTCCATCAGGCATTTGGATATCCAGAAACACTACATCCGGCTGGTATTCGTGAATAGCTTTGACCCCTGATTTATACCCATCAGCCACTGCCGCTACGGTAATATTTTCGCAATACCTGTTGAGCAGCCCCATCAGGGCGTCGCAGGAAGTTTTTTCATCGTCTATTATTATGGCACGTATCATTTTTACACTTCTTAAAATTATTGACCACACCTTATCATAAACAAATGTATAAATTTTCTACACTTCTTTATAAATAATAATTAATTCAACCCGGGTTCCGCAAGCCTGGTTATTCTCGTCTTTTAAGTCGACGATTTTCACATTGACTTGGTCTTTATTGGTTTTGTTCAATATTTCAAGCCTTTTCTGGGTTATCATCATGCCTTTTGATTTATGGTGAAGTCCCGTACGTTGTCTTATTTCTGCGGCTTTTTCCCGGCCTATACCATTATCTTCAATAACACATTTGAGATATTCTTTATCCATCATCATCAGTTGAATATTGAGTTTTCCCACTCCTTCTTTATTCAACAAACCATGTAAAATTGCATTTTCTATGTATGGCTGCAGAATCATCGGTGGTATTTCCAGAAATTCCTCATCAATGACTGGGTCAATCTCAATTGCGTAATTGAATTTATTGTCAAATCTAAGCCTTTCTACATCAAGGTAAATTTCCGTGGCTTTAAGTTCGTCGCTCAGGTTAACAAAGGGTTTTTGAGAGTGTGAAAGTATAAACCTCATCAAATTGGCAAATTTTGCCAGATAATTTATCGCCTTGTCAGTATCATTGGCAATCACCACGCTTTGAATGGAGTTGAGGGAATTGAAAATAAAATGCGGGTTCATTTGCAGGCGAAGCGCAGTTTGTTCAAGGCTGAACATTTGTTTTTCTATTTCGAGTATGCGTTTTTCGTCTTCGTGGCGGATGTGAATATTTCGCAACCTCAGGAAAATGATATACCAGGCAATCAGCGAGATGAGTAAAATAGAACCAAGACGGAACCACCAGGTACTCCACCATGGTGGATTAATAATTATCGCGAAAGATATGCCTTTTTCATTCCATACACCATCGCTATTTGAGGCTTTTAACCTGAAAACATAAGTTCCGGGAGGCACCCGCGTATAACTGGCAAAACGGCGCGAAGCATCACAATAATTGGTATCGTTATCGAATTTCTCCAGAAAATAGGCATACTTATTTTTTGCAGGATTTGAATAATCCATTGCCGCAAATTCAATGGAAAAAAAATTGTCTTCATACGATAGGTGAACGGTGTCGCCATCAGCAATTTCCAAGTGCTGGGGGATGTCAAAAATTTTAAAATCTGTGATAACAATTGGCGGGATATAATTAGGTTAAAATATTTTCGGGGTAAAAAGAATTAAAACCATTCATTCCGCCAAAAAACATTTCTCCTGTTTCACTGTTGTAAAAGGCGGCATTACGATTAAACTCATTGCTTTGAATGCCATCCTTTACATCGTAATTAACAAAAGTCTCTTCTGTTTTATCAAATCTGGAAAGCCCATAATTTGTTGAAAACCAAAGGTTATTGTTTTTATCTTCAAAAATGTTGTACACAACATTATTAGGAAGTCCGTTTTCTTCCAAATAATATTTTATTTCTCCGGTAGCTCTGTTGAAACGATTTAATCCTCCACCAAAAGTAGCAATCCAGAATATGCCCTGCGAGTCCTCATAAATTGAAAAGATACGGTTGGTGCTAAAGGAATATTTGCTGTTGGGATTTTTCTTTAAAACTGAAAAACTTCCGGTGAGGGGATTGAACCGGTTTAAACCATCAAGCGTGCACAACCACAGTATCCCCTGTTTATCTTCATGAATACTGTATACAGTATTGTTTGAAATTGAATTTTTGTTTTCAGGATCAAAAAGAAAACGTTTAAAGGTATGATTAACAGGATCGAGTTGATTGAGTCCTTTATCGGTGGCTACCCATAAAACGCCCCTGCTGTCCTTCATGATATAATTTATACGGTTGTTGCTCAGACTATATGGGTTTTTAGGATCGTGGATATACTGCCTGAAAAATCCGGATTGAGGATTGTATGCACACACACCGGCATCGTAAGTACCAAACCAGAAAATTCCATTATTATCAAAATAAATATGCCTCACCAAATTGCTGGAAAGCGAATTGGGATTGGATGGTTTGCGGACAATAAAACTGAATTTGTTGGATTCCTGGTCGTAAATATTTATTCCCTCATCAGTGGCAATCCACACCTTCCCCGTTTTATCCTGAAAAATTGACCATACATTATTATTATTAAGGCTGTTTTCGGTTTCAGTCAGATGTTGTATATGGTTGAACCGGTTTGAATACTTATCAATTTTACTCACACCTTTCCAGGCGGTGGCTACCCATATTATTCCTGATTTGTCCTGAAAAATTTTATTGATATAATCATTGCTGAGGCTTCTGCTGTTATAAATATCATTTTTATAAGGGAAGAAATCATCTCTTTCTTTATTATACCGGTTCAGTCCGCCGCCATAAGTCCCCACCCAAATGGTTCCTTCATTATCCTGCAAAATGGTCCTGACACGGTTATCGCTAAGGGAATTTTTTTTCAGTTCGTCATGAAAAAATTTTTTGATGATTTTTTGCTGAACAGGGCTATAAATGTCAATCCCACCATCGGAACAAATCCATAAATTACCCTCTTTATCAAGCATCAGGTCTCTGATAACATCATGGAGCAGGGCGTTATTTTTACGGGAACCACTGTACCAATGTGAAAATATCCCCTGTTGAATATTATAATAATTCAACCCTTCGTTGGTACCTATCCAGATATTATTTTTATTGTCGATAAGTAAACAATTTATATTATTATTACTCAAACTGTTTGCATTATTTGGATCGAGCACATAATGATAAAACGTCTCCTTCTTTTTATCAAATTTATTTAGCCCATTACTGGTTCCTATCCATAAAATATCTTTATCGCCTTCGATGATACAATTTACGGTATCGCCACTGATGCTGAGAGGATTTTTCCGACTGTGTTCATATTGTTTGAAAGTACGAGTTTTATAATTGAAACTGTTAAGGCCTTTTTCGGTACCGGCCCATAATACGCCCTGCTTATCGGTTAACAGCGAATACACGGTTTGATTACTGAGTTCGCCGGGCTTGTTGGTAAGCGACGGCCTGAACGTTAAAAACTGGTAGCCATCATACCTGTTTAGGCCGTCCCAGGTTCCTATCCAGATATATCCCCGTGAATCCTGCGTTATGCAGTAGGCCGAATTTTGCGAAAGGCCTTTGGCAACAATATAATTTTCAGAAGATATCCTGTCGAAGTTAATATCAAGAAAGCTTTGTCCGGCAAGAAAATTTACAGAAAAAAAAGAATAGGAAAAAAAACATAGAATTACCTTCAGCAATGAAAAGTAGCGATTTTTTTTCCAAAAAAAATACATATCAACTGGTTATTTTTCTTTTCTGTTGGATTTGGCTTTCTTCTGCCTGGGAGTAAACAAGCGTTTGAAAAAACCATCTTTTTTGTGTTCGCGGTTCATTTGTGATTTTTTGGCTGTCTGCTTCATCATTTTTTTCGTAGCCTTATCCTGTATGGCATAATGTCGCTGTATCGCCTCTTCATAAGCAGCTTCGGCTTCCTTGTCGCGTTGTTCTTTTTCTTTTTCAAATTGTTTGCGTCTTTGAGCTTCCTGTCGTTTGGCCTGTTGAAAACTACTGCAGCTATGCCCGGAAACCGTGAGGGTTAACACTATCATTATCAAAAATATCTTTCTTA
>DAOOWO010000135.1:0-6878 GCA_035371225.1 Bacteroidales bacterium
TTTTAAAACCCCTGGACTTACTGGCAATGCAACTACCACAGGAACTACAGTCAGTACCTGTGATACACTGACAAATATTCTTTCCACGGATACCCTCACATTATATGGCTTTGGTACCGGACAGTGGGGAACATGGACTGGACATAACTCTTATTCCATGTCTGAGTATGCCGAATACTATTCAGGATTAAGCGGATCGAGTATTTCCGGACTTGAAGTTTATGTGGGTCAGGCTTTTAGCGGAGGCACAGGAGGCAATCATAAAGTAACTTTTAATGTGTATCAGGGCGGTGGCTCAACACCCGGAACCGTTTTGGGATCGAAAGATGTTGCAGTGAGCGCATTGACAGCCTGGGATATTAATTATATCACTTTTAATTCACCCGTATCATTTTCAGGTTCTGATGTTTATGTGGGTTATCAAATATATTATAATACCCCGACGGATACCTTCTCTGTAATACAAACCACCGCCCGTGCAAGTGGAATAAATTCGGCTTTTTTGAAATATAACAGCACATGGTATTCATACCCGGATATCAGCAATCCCGATATCAGCACGGCATTGGTTGTTGACCCGATAATTTGCTCTCCTGTAACCGGTATTGAACAAAATAATTCTGAATTTGGCGTGAAAGTATATCCTAATCCGGCAAATAATACCGTATATGTGGATGTTAATCAGGCCGATAAATCTACTATAGTGCTTATTTATAACCTGCAGGGTCAATTGATTTATACACAAGCGGTAAATTCTAGAATTACTCCCGTCAATATTTCTGATTTTACAAATGGCTTGTATATTCTCAAGGTTGAATCAGAAAAAGGAGTTTGCACCAATAAATTTATAAAAGAATAAGCTAACATTCACCCGAGAGGAAAAAAACAGCGGACAATTTTGATCCGCTGTTTTTTTATTCACATAACAGAAACTGACCATAGAAAAATTTACTTTTGTTAAAAATATTTCTAAAATATGACAACAATAAAACATATTGGCGTGTTGACCTCTGGCGGTGATGCTCCCGGTATGAATGCGGCAATTCGGGCCGTGGTTCGCACCGGTGTATATATGAATGTTACTGTTACGGGTATCTGCAGAGGTTATGAAGGCCTGATAAACAATGAATTTGTGCCCATGCAACGGCACTCCGTTTCAAATATCATTCAACGGGGAGGAACTATCCTTAAAACAGCCCGCAGCGAGCGTTTTATGACCGACGATGGTCAGGAACTTGCCTATAAAAATCTTGTGCAGGCCAAAATTGACGCCTTGGTGGCTATAGGTGGCGACGGCACTTTTAGGGGCGCAATGGCTCTGGGCAAAAAGTACGATTTCCCGATTGTCGGGGTGCCTGGCACCATCGATAACGACCTCTATGGAACTGATTTTACCATAGGCTACGATACTGCAATAAATACCGTGGTGGAAGCCGTGGATAAACTTCGGGATACCGCGGCTTCGCACGACAGGTTGTTTTTTGTTGAAGTAATGGGGCGTGATGCTGGATTTATTGCCCTGCGTAGCGGAATTGCCTGTGGTGCCGAAGAAATTCTGGTGCCTGAAACGCAAACCAATATCGATGACCTCATTGCAAAACTTGAAAACGACTACCGCGAAAACAAATCCTCAGGTATCATCATTGTGGCCGAAGGCGATGATCAGGGCGGCGCTTTTGATGTGGCCCGGAAAGTAAAAGAAAAATTTAGCTATTATGATACCCGTGTCTCCATCATCGGACATATGCAGCGGGGTGGAACACCTACCTGTATGGACAGGGTGCTCGCGAGCACTCTGGGTTATGAATCCGTTATGGCCCTTATGAAAAACGAAAAAGGGGTGATGGTGGGACAGGTTAACAAAACCATTGTTTATACGCCATTTGAAAAAGCCACCAAACATCATCTGGAAATTAATACTAATATGCTGAAAATGGCTAGGATATTATCTCTTTAGTATGGATCGAATCACCCTCTTTGCCGATGTAATTCTTCCGCTCCCGCTACCGGGCTTTTATACCTACCGGGTGCCTTATGAATTAAATGGCTCAATAAAAAAAGGAGGAAGGGTAGTCGTTCAGTTTGGAAAAAAAAAGATTTATACTGCCCTGGTGTATCGCATTCATGAAAATGTACCCGTAAACTACGTGCCCAAATACATTTTATCTATCCTTGACGATATCCCTGTGGTTAACGAAAAACAATATCTTTTCTGGGACTGGATTGTAAAATATTATTTGTGCCGGCCGGGCGAAGTGATGAACGCAGCATTGCCTTCATCACTCAAACTTGAAAGCGAGAGCTGCGTGGTGCTACACCCCGAATTCGACAGAAATTTTGAACAGCTTAACGACAAAGAATATCTGATAGCGGAGGCTCTCGATATCCGGCAAAAGCTTAATCTTACAGAAATCTCCGACATTGTGGAACAGCAGAAAATCATTCCCCTGCTGAAAAATATGATTGAGAAAAAGATTGTCCTGCTGGAAGAAGAGCTGCACGACAAATACAGACCCAAAACAGAAGTTTGCGTCCGGCTTTCAAATGAATATCAGGAAGAAAATTTGCTGCACAAAGCTTTTGACGAGCTAAACCGCAAAGCCTTCAAACAGTTGGAAGTGCTCATGGCGTTTATTCATCTTACCCGTGATGCCGTTCCTCCCATGCAACATGTTAGTCGGCCGGTATTACTCCAAAAAGCAAAGGCCTCATCAGCACAACTCCAGGGACTGATGGCTAAAGGAATACTCGAAACCTATACCAGAAGAGACACCCGGCTGAAAGATTTTGACAGTACTAATTTGGTTGATGATATTATATTGACTGATGAACAGGTGGGGGCCTTTGAGCTCATAAAACAGCATTTCACCGAAAAGGATGTTGTATTGCTGCATGGTATTACATCCAGCGGTAAAACCGAAATTTATATAAAACTTATCAATGAAACTCTGGCACAAGGTAAGCAGGTGCTGTTTCTGTTGCCCGAAATAGCGTTGACTACCCAGATTATTAACCGGCTAAGAAAATATTTTGGCAAGGATGTCGGCGTGTACCATTCCAAATACAGCAACGATGAGCGTGTGGAGGTGTGGAACAGGGTGATGGCTGGCGGGTCTTCCGGTTCGGTTGGCAAACCCTACCAGATTATTTTAGGCGCCCGTTCCGCACTGTTTTTGCCGTTTAGCAACCTGGGACTGATCATAGTGGATGAAGAACACGATACTTCATACAAGCAGGTGGATCCTCCGCCCCGCTACAATGCCCGCGATGCAGCCATTATGCTGGCGCATTTCCACCAGGCAAAAACCCTGCTCGGGTCGGCTACACCTTCAGTAGAAACATATTACAATGCCCTCAGCGGAAAGTTTGGTATGGCCGAACTCAACAAACGTTACGGAGATATGCTGCTGCCCGAAATCATCATTGCCAACCTAAAAGAACAAACGAGGCAGAAAAAAATGAAATCGCATTTTACCGAAACGCTTTTCAACCTGATGAACGAAGCCCTCGAAAATAATGAACAAATAATTCTTTTCCAGAACAGGAGGGGGTATTCAACCCGTATTGAATGCAACGACTGCAATTGGGTGCCCGAATGTAAAAACTGCGATGTTACGCTCATATACCACAAGCAGATAAATCTGCTCAAATGCCATTATTGCGGATATACACAAAAAATTCCCGAACAATGTCCGGCATGCAAAAGTACCGCCTTGCATACCAAAGGGCTTGGCACCGAAAGGATTGAAGAAGAAACGGCTTTGATTTTCAGAGACCATCGTATTGCGCGTATGGACCTGGATTCTACCCGCACAAAAAATGCCTACCTCCAGATTCTTAATGATTTTGAAGACCGCAAAACAGACATTCTCATCGGAACCCAGATGATTACTAAAGGCCTGGACTTTGATAATGTTAATGTAGTGGGAGTTATAAATGCCGACAACATGCTCAATTTCCCCGATTTCAGATCGCATGAGCGCAGTTTTCAGCTGATGGCACAGGTGAGCGGACGCGCCGGCCGCCGCAATAAAAGAGGAAAGGTTGTTATCCAGACCTACAACCCCGACCATCCGATAATAAAGTATGTGGTCGATCATAACTATACTGAAATGTGTACCAAACAGTTGCTGCAACGGCAACAATTTCATTATCCCCCTTATTGCCGGCTGATTCAAATAACCTTGAAACATCAGGACAGCCATAAATTAAATGAAGCCGCTTCGTACCTGGCTCACAACCTGAGGCTGAATTTTTCTAAAAAGGTTTTTGGACCGGAATACCCGGTGGTCGCCCGTATCCGTAACCTATATCTGAAAAATATCCTTATCAAACTCGACCGTGACAATCAGGTTCAACAACACAAAGAAAAAATAATGCAGATTATCGACGATTTTTTGAAAAATTTTTCATCGGTAAAAGTTGCGGTGGATGTAGACCCTATGTAGTGGTTTAGGTACGCGTTTGATAGACAAATCCCAATAAGTACGAGCTGTATACCAGCGGCTTTTAAATACTTATACAATCATAATTATGATTTTTATGAACAACTTATGTCTTCTAGGAAATTTTTTATTATAAAAAATGCGTATAAGCAACCTTTTAAATATTCATCTTGTCTTAACAATCGTCAATTAGTTTTGAAATTAATTCTGGCTGTCAGAAAGAAATTGTAACATTATTTAGCCATTATTGAAAGGCAATTATAAAAAATAAAAAAATGAAAAAAATCAGTATTGTTATTTTATTCTTAGTGGTTTGTCTTACAACAAATAACTATTCACAAACATGTACCCTTCAATCAGTTTACTTTTCTTCTGGTGCTGTACAGGTAGAATTGATGATGACAGGATTTAATAATCAGGTTACAGCTCTTCAGTGGACAATTGACTACGATCCGGCTATTATGACTTATGTAGATGCAACTGATTGGTATACAGGGGTTACTGGTGCTTCGGTTTACAGCCCAACTCCCGGAAAAATATGTTTTTTATGGGGTGATATGCCGGTGGCAATTAACGGGGTTTTATGTAAACTTAATTTCTCTTATGCAGGGCCCGGATGTTCGTATTTAAACTTTTCCAGCGATCCAATAGACACAATCATTGCTGACGAATTTTATCAGTTCTATAATGTAACATATGTCAATGGCCAGGTTTGCGGAGGAGCTTGTTCAGGGGTAACAATTGGCGCCCAGCCTTTAAATCAGAATATGTGTGAAATCAGTGGAAACATTAATATATCTGTCGCTGCAAGTGGCTCAGCACCATTCTCTTATCAATGGCAATATTTTAATGGTAGTTCATGGGTTAATGTTGTAAATGGGACACCCGTGGGCGCAATTTATGCTAATATGAATACAGATACATTGAATATTGCAGGAATTTCTGCCGCTAATACGTATAGTTACCGTTGTTATATTTCAAATTGCAATGGATCAAATAATGCAACGTCAAATTCTGCTATACTAACAGTGAATGCAAATCCGGCAGTCCCCATAATTATACCAACGTGCGCTGGCGGAATTGCTACGTTGGAAGCCCCGGCCGGTGCCTCTTCATATCTCTGGTCGAACGGGGATACTATACAAAACATCACAGTGACAACTGCGGGCAACTATACCGTGCAGACAGGAGGAATAAACGGTTGTATCGTTGAGTCGCAGCCATTTTTTGCTGGATTATCAATTAATCAGGACATATGTCTTGTTACAGTTGACAGCATTTCGGGAAAAAACAGAATCATATGGAACAAGCCACTTACAAATGCTATCGACCACTTTAATGTTTATGTGGAGGGTAATCAGCCCAATAGCTATAGTTTGCTGGGGTCAGTAAGTTATAATTCACTGAGTGTTTTCGTCGATAGTTTGGCTGATCCTATGCAACAAGCCTATCGCTATAAATTATCTGCAGTGGATACCTGTGGGATAGAAACTCCATTAAGTAATCATCATCAATCTATTTACCTCACGATTAATCCGGGTATTGGTAATACATATAATCTGGCCTGGACAAATTATGAGGGGTTTGCATTTGCATCTTATAATATTTACAGAGGCACTGACCTTTCGAATATGACTTTACTGACGACAGTACCCGACTCAATAAACTACTATACAGACCTCACACCCCCTGCAGGGAACCAATATTATCAGATCGAGGCTGTGAATCCGAACCCCTGTGCACCGTCGAAAGCAAAAATTCAGACGGCAAAATCAAACATTGTTCAAAGTGAACTATTAAATATCATAGACATAACAAAAAGCAATGATTCTTTCAGGATTTTTCCAAACCCTGCAAATGAATCCTTCACAATTGAGTTTGCTGAAAATAATGACTATGGCGCTTTTGTTGAAATATTCAACATTGAGAGGCGACTTATTAAACAAGTTTCCGTCAAACTAAAGAAAACCGAGATAAATATTTCATCTTTGCGATCCGGTATTTATATCGTTAAAATTGCCGGTTACAATGGCATTGCATTCAGGAAATTAATTAAAGAATAATTTTTTTTAATTCCAGAAAGAGGCCGTCTTAAATTGAGACGGTCTTTATTTTGTACATATCGGATGGCTGGCTTCAATTATATTGGTTTTACCTAGCCCTTCCATTAGTCTTACAATTCCGTCAAAATTCTGTATTCTCACTTCTGCATTCTGATTTTCTGGTTATCTTTGCTCTGTGAAAAAACTCTATAAAATACTGCGTTTTGCAAAGCCCTACTGGAAAGAGGCTTTATATACCATTTTTTTCAATATCCTTTCGGTAATATTTTCAGTGGTTTCTTTCGTGCTTTTTATTCCCATGCTCAAAATTCTTTTCAAACAAATTGATGTGGTTACAATAGCGCCGCCTGTGGCCCTGAATCCCGACTCT
>DAOOWO010000136.1:0-6827 GCA_035371225.1 Bacteroidales bacterium
TATCCTCAATGATAGCGCTTATACGTTCCGACTGACTTTTTGAATCAGAAAAGATATAATTTGAGATATTGTTTTTAGTGTTTTCGGCAAGTTGATTTATCAACAGTTCGAAATTCTTATTAAAAGACGGCTGCGGAAAGGATCTGAATTCAAGGGTTTGGGGAGTTTCAAAAAAATGATGTTTCCCAAATTCAATGCGGGGAAACGATAAAAAGAGCTTTTTCAGGCTATCAGAATCGGAAAACAATTCGACAGCCTCGGGACTGATACCATCGGCATCAATAAGAGCCCGGCAATGCTCTGAAGCCAACTGATACAGCATTTCCAGTTGTCCGAAAGCGAAACCGGCATCTTCGAACCAAAAAGTTGCCGAGCCTTTGATATAAGCGGGAAAATCCACCTTTCTTCTGACCAGAATGCTATCGTTGGAATCGGGCACTATTTTGATATGTTCTATCCTTTCGAGA
Organism: Bacteroidales bacterium; assembly: GCA_035371225.1. Classification (GTDB taxonomy): domain Bacteria; phylum Bacteroidota; class Bacteroidia; order Bacteroidales; family CAIWKO01; genus CAIWKO01. Next base: position 468 of record DAOOWO010000136.1, read on the forward strand.
GAAAGTTGGGTGGACGGGTCAAAGGTACGTATCGAATCCACCTCATCACCCATCAATTCAATCCTGTATGGATTTTCATTAGAGAAAGAATACACATCAATAATACCTCCTCTAACAGCATATTGCCCTGGCTCGGCAACAAAGTCAACATATTCAAAACGAAACTCCACCATAATTTCCCTGAGAAAATCAATAGAAAGCTTCTCCCCCGTCCTGATGCGCAAGGTGTTTTTTTCAAAAAAACCTTGCGACACCACTTTTTCCAACAGAGCATCAGGATAGGTAACCACTATTAATTTTTTCCGGCCTTTTTGTAATTTATTGAGTACCTCGGTGCGCAACAATACCGAAGTATTGTCAATTTTTGTGAAATTTTTCGGATACTTGTAAGAAGACGGGAAGAACAATATGTTCTTTTTAAATAATTTTACATCCTGTTCTCCCAGAATATTTTCAAGGTCGTTGAACAGGTATGCGGCAGATTCTTTATCGGGCATTACCACGCATTGCGTCTTTTCAGATTGCTGGAAAACAGCCGCTATCACAAAAGCTTTTGCAGAGCCGTTGAGACCATTGATATGCACTGCCGATCCACCGCTGCTTTGGGTGTGTTGCACAATGTCTGCAACCTGTGCATCATTCTTATAACCCGATATAAGTTCCTGCAGTAACAATAGAATTTTTTTGCAAAGGTATTCTTTATGCCGCAAAAGAAAATTTTCGCGGGCATAAAAGTGCATAATTCCCGGATTATTTACGAATAAGTTCTTTTGTATAATTCCCCTCGACAATTTCGAGGGCTGTAAGAAAGGCGAGTTTTGTCGTTTTTTCCAGCAAATCAATATTCAGGGTTTCGGGAGTATCGGTGGTAAGGTGCAGATGGGTATAGGAGTTTTTGGTGGCAAAGTACAAGGTCGGGATGCCCTTCGCGAAAAAAGCCTGCGCATCGGCGCCGCCTCCGGGCCATGTCTTTGTGGTCATCATTCGCGTGTTGAGCGAATCCTGCCTGCGTGCCACATTCCACAACAATGGCGTTGTGTTTCCCCCGCCCGCCTGTATACTGTCTCCATGGCCCACACAGTCGATGTTAATCATGGCAACAATTTTTTCAAGCGGTACCGGAGGATTTTCGGTAAAAAACCTTGAACCGTTAAGGCCTTGTTCCTCACTGGTGAATAATACAAATATTATTGAGCGTTTTGTTTTTATGCCCGAGGTGGCAAAGGCCCTTGCCATTTCGAGCACGGCAGCACTTCCCGAAGCATTATCGTTAGCGCCTGGAAAAAAAATATCACCCTGCTTTCCCACATGATCCAGATGTGCACCGATGACCAGGTACTCATCTTTCAGCTTTTCATCAGCCCCGGGCAGAATAGCAAGGATATTTTTAGAAAAATGTTCTTTTTCATATACCGTGTTCACTTCCATATATAAAGTATCGCAAATCTCAATGCTGACAGGCTTTTTCAACGAATCAATCCGCGATTGCATTTCGCTAAGATTTTTGCCTGATTTCACTATTAGTTCGTTGGCCAGTTCCTGACTGACCTGCATTTGCGGAAAGTCTGGCTGTTGATAGCCTGTCCCATCCATGATGCTTCCGATAGGTTTCTGCGGATTAGCCATATTGGGTGTACTAACAAAAAGTATAGCTCTGGCTCCGTGTTTTGCCGCATTATTTGCCTTATACCGTGTCAACATCATATCTATTCCTTCCACACCCTTCGCCCAGGTAGGGTTTTGCTTAAATACCAGCACGATTTTATCTTTTACATCAGCCGTTTCATAATCATCGTAACCAAATTCCGGAAAAGTCATGCCATAGCCGCAAAACACCACGGGCGCAATGATTCTTCCCTTACCTGAAAACCCCCTGCACACAAAATCGGGTCCGTGTACAAACTGTTTCACGCTTTTTCCATGAAAAATTTTTTGGAGTATCACCGGCCCAATAAATTCATTGTAATCAATCGGTACGGGTTGAAAGTAGGTATTATTCAGGCAGGGCTTCAGTCCTGAAATTTTGAGATATTCTGCCGCGTAATTTGCAGCGGTTTCATAACCTTTGCTGCCTGGGAAACGGCCTTCCAGTTTTTCAGAAGAAAAAAAATCTACATTCTTCATCATCCCGCTTCCGGAAATGTATTGCAAACCCCTATCAACATTGGCATTTGTTTGGGCAGATGCCCTCATTAACACAACGTATAAAATAATTATCAGGATATATTTTTTTTTCATAGCAGAAATTTTATCTGAAAAAGTAGTAAATTACGCTTGCTAAGTTACAAACTTTGAAGAACTGTAGGCCGTGAAATAAAAAGTAGATCATAATTCCAACACCAAATAACCCGATGATTATGAAAAAGAACAAATTTGTCTGGACCTTTGCATTACCTTTTCTGGGAGCAGTTCCGATAGTCCTGATTGCATCATTTGAACAAAAAATCAAGTCCGGCTGGGGCGAACCAACGTGGAACACCCTGTTTGCTGTTGCCATGGTACTGGTTTTTGTGCTCTCTTTCTTCCCCTTTATTGGGTTGTTCAAAAGTCTGTGGGGCAAAAAAAATATTAATTTTTTCTGGGGCCGGGGAAAACTGGCAAGGCAGATAATGGCAACAGGCAGCAACGCTAAAGCCACCATAGTTAGTATTGGCGAAAACAGCCAGGGCGGAGTGGTGACAATCAATGACCAGCCTCTTTTGAATTTGGTTTTACGTATTGATAACAACTACGATCCGGAATATGAAGTAAGTTTTGATACCATCATGCCCCGCACGGCGGTAGCGCAATTTCAGCCGGGAGCGCAATTTGCGGTCAAAGTAGACAGAGCCGACAAAAACAATGTGGTATTTAATGCACAAGACACCAAAACAATGACCGAAAATGCCCAAAAGCCCACCTATGGCGGGAAAGGATGGACAGCCCTGGACCGCCTGCGGCTGGAGCAGGCCGGTATTGACGGTATGGCCAAACTCATAAGTATTGAAGATTGTGGAAAAAGCGAGAATTTCTACCCGGTGGTAATGATTGGCTATGAAGTTTCCCTGCCTGGAGAAACACCCTATTTTTTCGAAAAAGAAATTGCCATGCCCACAGAAGCCATAATAAAACTTAAAACACTGACCGGAAAGAGCTTTAAAGCCAGGGTACATCCTGACGACAGGACAAAAATAACGGTGGATTTCACGTTTTAGCTTTACTGCCGGTTACTATTTTTACAGGCCGACAGATATGAAAATATACCCTTTTAACAGTTGCGCCAAAAAACTATAAACCGAAAAAGTTACAGCCCCTTACTGATGCAGGACTATAAGTGCATTATTCCAGAACAAACCTTCAGGCAGGCAGATAACATGGATATTCCTTGAAAAAAATGACAGTTCAAAACAAGACTCTGCAAAACAAAGTCAATTCATCAAAAACCAAAAATCAGTGACTTAACAACAAGCGCTTTCCATTTTTTAATCATTGCTTAGGAAACAACCACAGGGAAATCGGTATCGAAATTAAGAAAATGCTGTTCACCCAAAATAAAGGTTAAAAAGTTTTTATAGGCGGGTGTGAAATTAAACTCGTTTATATCATAATAAATCTCCGGTAAAGGTTTATTACCAATGGAACCCATGTCAACTGAAGAAGTATTGAATTCTTCGAGTTCAGGGTATTTCACCACTTTTGACATTACGGGCATTTGTCCGTATTCTTTGCGGAGCAAAAGATCCACCACCTTATCGGACAGAGCCTGTGTGAGCCGGCGGTCATACAACCTGCATTGTCCGGCACGGGCATAATAACCAGATATCTGTGCACGGGCTTCTATTTTAATTTTATTGCTTATTTCCGAGGCAATAACGCCGCTGATACCTCCAAAACGGGGATGTCCGTACTCGTCCACTTCGGAACTGGCATGTACCACATCCACTTTTTGTTTTTGGTCATCGTACCAACGCACGCCTTCCGAAACAGCTATCACCAGTGCTTTTTTGCGCGAACTCAGGTAGGCCTCTTTCACAGTTTCAAAAAAGAAATCCTTGCGTTCTTTGGTCATCTCGTATTCAGGAACAAGCGCCAGGTCAGCTCCTCCATAAATAGCACTGCCTGTGAGCCAGCCGGCATCACGCCCCATCACCTCAAGCACTATGATACGGGAATGGGAATAGGCCGTGGTACGGATGCGGTCGGTGAACTCCATAATGCCCTTTGCCGCCGAAGGAAAACCCGGACAAAGCACCGCTTCGATACTTTTTTTATCATACTGATGTATCGTTCGCGTGCGCAGGTCGTTATCTATAGTTTTAGGGAAACCGATCACCGGGATACCTTCTGTTTCGTAGAGTTTTTTGGCAGCGCCATTGGTATCATCGCCACCGATAGTAACAATAACGTCGATCTTATATTTTTGCAGGTTTTTTAATATCTGAGGCACCCTGTTTTCAGGATTTTTCTTTGAAGGAAACGGATTGGTACGACTCGAGAGCAAAGCTGTTCCCCCATAGAAACCATCATAAGGCTGGTGCGAAAGGTCAATGATATCCCCATCGCCCAATAAACCTTTCCACCCTTTGCGGATGCCATACACCTTAAAGCCTAGTATGGATGCCCGGTTGCGTATGGATTCAATACTGGAATTCAGCGCCGGTGTGTCGCCACCGCCGGTAAGTATAGCAAGGGTTTTTCCCTCAAATATTTTTTGACTGTTTTTCATTTTCTAAAAATTTTTTTTGACAGGCAAATATAGGACATTTTTTTAAAGAGAAGCTGTTAGAGGATATTATTAGGCTGTTAGGGGATCAGGAGAATAGGCTGTTAGGGGTTTAGGTATTAACATCTTTATGTGTCATTCTGCGCACCAACGTGACGGAATACGGTAGTTTTTATATGACCGGTTGATGGCGCTGAAGCTTGCTGCTGAAGAACAATCAAGAATTTTTTTGTTCTATTTGAAAAGTATTTGAATGATGGCAAACAACATACCTTATACTAAAAACATGTTTTCAATATCTTCTCCGCAAGCACCTCCGCATGTTTCCTGTTTGATTCAACCGTCCAGCCGGCAATGTGCGGTGTTAGTATTACATTATCCGCATGAATAAGGTATTGCATAGGCTCAGGAAAATTTTCCAAACCTATTTTCTCAAACGACAGTGATTCGTATTCAAGCACATCCAATGCTGCACCTATTACCTTCCCGCTTTTCATGTTCGTCACCAGGTCGGCAGTATTTAACACCTTACCTCGGGAGGTATTGATGATTATTATATTCTTTCTGAAAGAATTAATAAAACGGTTATCCACCATAGCTCGTGTTTCAACGGTCAGGGGAACATGCATGCTGACGATATCGGCCTGCTCAAAAATTTCGTCCAGGGTTTCCTCACAAACAAATTCATCAGAATAATTGAACTTGTATTTGTCGTAGGCAATAACATGTGTATCAAATCCTTTAAGGCAACGCGCAAAAGCTCCGCCCATGTTGCCATAACCAACAATACCAACAGACTTTCCCGAGAGCTCGGTTCCCCTGTTTTCTTCGCGTATCCATTGGCCGCGCCTTACCTGCCTGTCGGCAATGTGAATATTATTCAGCAAACATAACAACATCCCCAGGGCATGTTCCCCCACTGCCTGGCGGTTGCCTTCGGGAGAATTATACCAGCGGATACCCTTCACCTCCAGATATTCAGTATCTATGCTCTCCATGCCGGCGCCAATGCGCGCAACAAATTTCAGGCGTTTAGCCTTATCGATGAAATCTTTTCCGATAACAAAACGGCTGTTCACCACGATGCCATCATAATCCGGAATCTCTGGTTCCAGTTCAGCAGCATCTTTAAGAATTTTTTCAACACACTCATGTCCGGCCTGCTGCATTTTTTCCGTAAAATACGGATGTATTTTCGACGCAATTAAAATCCTCATAATTCAATACCTTGTTACAAAATTAATAAAATGAATCAGCAACAGTTTCGTTTTATAATTTTAATTTTGAATCCGGATGATTCAAATATCTATAAAATAGTATGTCCGCCGCGACTGAGTGAATTCTGACTTCTGAATTTCTATTACCTTTGCAACAATGGAAAAAAATTTTCATCTGACCGACTGGCTGCCTGTTTCACGCGAAGAGCTCGACAAACGCGGCTGGGATTACGTTGATGTGATCATTGTCAGCGGCGATGCCTATGTGGACCATCCTTCTTTCGGTCATGCCATGATAGCACGGCTTTTAGAAAAAGCTGGTTTGCGCGTGGCAATCCTCCCCCAGCCCAACTGGCGCGACGATCTCAGGGATTTTAAAAAGCTGGGCAAACCACGGTTGTTTTTTGGTGTTACGGCAGGTTGTATGGATTCCATGGTAAA
>DAOOWO010000137.1:0-6799 GCA_035371225.1 Bacteroidales bacterium
CTCAACGATGATGACACCGTGTATAATACTAATGTTAATGGCACAAAAAACCTGATAAACAAATGCCTTGAACACCGGGTGAAGCGCCTGATACATTTCAGTTCCATACATGCTTTCAATGCGTTTCCTCTGGATAAATGTCTTGATGAACAAAGGCCACTGGCCGAAAACCCGGAATTTATTTACGACCGCAGTAAAGCTGATTCTGAAAAAATAGTTCGCGCAGCAAACTGCGGCGAGTTGGAAACCGTGGTGCTGAATCCCACGTCAATCATAGGCCCTGGCGATCACAAACCTTCGTTAATCGGCCGGACAATTATTAATATGTACCATAAAATAATTCCTGCCTTAGTCAGCGGGGGCTACGATTTTGTGGACGTGCGTGATGTGGCACAGGCAGCCGTTAACGCTATTACGATGGCAAGAGCCGGTGAAAAATACCTTTTGTCGGGAAAATGGCACTGTATCAAAGAGTTTGGTGAAATTTTCAGCACGGCGAGTAAGGTGCCCAGTCCCAGGTTTATTTGTCCGCTATGGCTGGCACAGGTTTCGGTGCCTATTGTCAGGCCCTTTCTCAACAAGGAAATCAAAGTGGTATTTAACCGGCAAACCATCAAGATTTTGAAAGAAAGTAACCGTCAGGTCTCTTCGGCCAAAGCGCAAAAAGAACTGGGTTTTAAATCCAGAGATTTACACGAAAGCATCAGTGATGCAGTTGAGTGGTTTAAAGAACATAAATACGTATAAAAAGATAATGATGTTTAATCAATACACATTTAATATTGCTTTAATTGTATGGATACTTATAGGGCTCATAGTCTTCGGAGTGCTTTTTAAAGTTACCGCACCTTATGGAAAATTCTTCAGCAAAAAATGGGGAGCCATGGTTAATAACCGGTTGGGCTGGATAGTGATGGAAGCCCCGCCCCTGCTGCTTTTCTCTTTCTTCTTTTTCTGGGGCAACAACGATAACAACCTGGTATGCCTTGCTATTTATTCCATTTGGATGATGCATTACCTGCACCGCGACCTCATTTTCCCTTTTCGCTTGAAAACCCGCGGCAAAAAAATGCCGGCTGCCATAATGAGTTTTGGACTTATATACAACTTTTTAAACGCATTTTTCAATGGGTATTATCTTGGTTTTTACGCCGATTACAACATCTCATGGTTTACTGATTACCGCTTTGTTATTGGCGTAATAGTTTTTATTACCGGTTTTATTATCAATATTCAATCGGACACTATTCTTTTCAGACTCCGCAAAGAGACTGCGGACTATAAGATACCTTATGGCGGTTTGTATCGCTTTGTTTCCTGTCCGAATTACCTTGGCGAGATAATGGAATGGCTTGGATTTGCCATATTATCATGGTCGCTTGCAGGTTTTTCATTTTTTGTATGGACAACGGTGAACCTACTACCCCGGGCATTTTCGCACCACGAATGGTACAAGAAGAACTTTCCTGAATATCCGGCAAACCGGAAAGCTATAGTGCCATTTATTATTTAGGTAGCCTTTCCTTTTTTAATAAACAGGCTTTGGTGCGCAGAACACGCCCAGTAATTGTATTTATTTTGTTTTGGTCCGGGATGCTTTAATAGCCTCGGCATGGGTATGATGAAAACACTGGGAGTATCTGAAAGGGCATGTTTGCATGCTTTCAGATATCCCATCGGAGGTTTGCCTTGATTGGCTACGAGATGTGTTTTCACCCGGAACCGGGACAGCGACAGTGCTGGTAATAGTTGTTTCCGATGGCTGATACACCGGACAAATAAAAAAACGTAACAATGCACAAGAAGTACTCATTGTATCTTATACTAATTTATTTTATGGATAGGTTGGTAAAGTCAAGAAATACCATCATGGAAGTACACAACATTTTCTTCATACCACTTCTTCATAATCAAAAAAATCACTCACATAAGTATAGCATGAATTGAGGACTTTCTTCAGCAAGCTGTCTTTTTTTTCGCTCCTGACATTGGATTTTGCGACTTTTACCTTCCTTGAAGTTTTCTTTTCAAATTGAATATTCAGGGATTCTTCCTGGGTATGAACTTTTTGTTTTTCTTTTTCAGCTTCCGATTTTAAAACGTTGCGGCTGAATTTTGTTACCTGGCCTTTTTTTGGTGAATAGATTTCCATGACCTTAACTTGTTAAATTAATAATTTTTTCGCTATGCAATATTATAACATTTTTTAGAGAAAACGAAATTTTAAAGAACTATATTTCAATCATTTACGTATTTTTACCTTAACTTAAAAATTTTAAATCGTTAAGATATTTTATAATTCCTACTCCTTAACCCCTTAAATTATTTCCTTAAATACTTGCATAATGAATTTTGTTGTATTATATTTGTGCCTTAATTTTTTGTGATGGCCGAAAAGTTTCCGTTTTCGATGCATGATGCCGAGCACGTCCTTTGCTCAACCGACCATATAGTGCCGGGTATGAGAAGGGTGGTGTATGTGTATTATTCGGCCATTCACCGGCAAATAAGAAGCGTGGAAGCCCTCCCACCCTATGGCGATCCCAAAGACCTCCGGTCGTTTTTTCTTGACGAAAAAGACCTTCCGCTAATTAAAAAGATGAGGGAAGAAAAAAATGATTTCCTGTGGTATGCCGAAAAGGAGTTGACTTTTTTATGCGGAAACGAAAACGCCGCTACTGATGACATACCCAAAATTGAGGCTGCGAAACATAAAAAGAATATACCTTCGTTGAAAAAAGAAACCGGTCAGTGTTCCACCGATGAAGAATCGCTGCGTCATATCCTGATGATAACCATTAGAAACGAACACGATAACAACAACGATCTGTTCTTTTATTTTTATAATGATAACCTGAGTAATTACCACCTGAGCAATTCATCGGATGCTCTTGTGCATTACGACAAGCTGGTAATCGGCCTGAAAATGTTCAACATGATAAACCTTTTGGTAGAAACCAGCCGGAACTATCGCAGCATGTTGAAAAATACTATTACCGATCTGAAAAATAAGAACGAGGCCCTAAAAAAATCACTGACAGAAAGCGAGCAACAAAATGAACACTATCATAAATCGGTTGTGGATTATGCTCTTGAAATTCTGCACAAACTATCTTCCGATAGCCAACAGTATGTTTTTGAATTGTCAGAAAGCGCCGTTAGCAAATTCAGGGGGTTTAAGGGCAATCTGAACGACCTGCAAAAAAAGCTAAAAGAGATAACTGCCAACAAGGCTTTGCAAAATATTGACTTACACCCTGAAAACGATTTTGAAGCTGCGTTAACCTGGGAATTTGAAATCGAAAAAAGCAAGCAAACCATTTCAATAGAAGCCTCCGACCTTAATTTTGAACAACTGGTTGCACCGGTAAAAGAACAGGCAGTGATTTCGAATGGATTGATTACAAGCACCTATAAACTTTATGATAAGTTTGAAGAAGCTTGTGAAAAGGTTAAACTGGAAGGGTTGCCGCTGACAGCCTATAACGTAGGACAAAAGTGTTTACGAAAGATGTCTCCTCCTGCCATTTCCTTTGCTCTCAGGGCACATAAAAAATGGCTCAACAGGGTACTCGACGATAACAAAGACAAGTGGCCTATCATCCGTAAAGAGTTTAAGCCACTAATCAATATCCTGATACAGATTGAGACAGAAAACGCTCAAAAAATCAAACAGGCATAATTTAATATTTAAAAACCAGCAAGGGTGTATTTACTTTGAAAAGTATTTCTTTCACCACGCTTTTGCTGAAAAGTTTTACCAGCCAGTTGCGTTTGCGTTCGCTCAGACTGATCAGATTGATGTCATTGGCTTTTACAAATTCGTTGATACTCCTGGAAACCTCTTTGCTGTTGATGAGTTTGCAACTCACGTCGTAGTTGCTGTAAACACTTTTTATATGTCCGGTAAGTTCGTCCAGCATAATTTTATTGATCTTGCTTTTTTCCTGCTGAATATGAACGCAGTGCACTTTGGCATCAAAAGGACTGATAATGCTCATCAGTTTGCGGAACGAAGTAAAATCCCTGTCATCGAAATCGGTGAGGTAAACCGTATTGAATTTCCCCAGCGTAGTGACATTATATTCTTTGGGAACCACCAATACCGGTATGTCTACATTTTCAATGGTGTTGAGCGCGATGCTGCCGGCCTGATAATTTCTTGATTTTCCTAAGCCTTTTGTGCCCATTATCACCATGGCATACTTGTGTTTCTTGCAATAATCCGGAATGGCCATCATAGGGTCTTCATAAATAATGTGTGTGCTGATTTTCAGGTCGTTCAGGTCATGTTCTTTAAGGTATAGACTTATTGTAGTCTTGAATTTTGTCATGGCATCTTTAACCTCCAGTTTTTCATCGTTAAAGATGTTGCCCATACCAATCTGGTAACTGAAAGCATCAGGGAAGATATTAGCCATGGGCTGCATCGAATAGCAGGCGTAAACGAATTTTACTTCTGCATTTATTTTCGCGGCCACCTGCAGGGCGTAATAAGCCGCATTGAGCGAATCTTTTGAAAAATCAACAGGACAAATAATCCTGTTAATATTTTCTGTCTTGGCAGCAGTTGTTTTCAGCTCCTGTTTGTCTGCATATTTGAAAACCTGCAGTGCTTTTTTTGCATCCGAATCTTTTACCATAACCTTTACTCCTGTAGCAATATTGGATTGTATCAGGTTTACATTGGCCAAGTATGTTTCAATACCTTCAAACTCAAGCAGGCTTTTCAACAAAAGAGCTTTGGAATAATTTGTTGAAGTAATGGTTACTAATTTTGTTTTCATAATGCAATTTTTCTATAAAAATAAGGTATTTTTGCTTAAAAAGCAAGTTATTTCTTATATCTATGTCCACTGACAAACAGATTTTTTATCAAATGCTGGCACAAACATCGGCCAATCCATTGGCTTTGGAGGTTTCGCATGCCGATGGTGTTTTTTTATACGGTACGGACGGCCGCCGGTATTATGACCTTATTTCGGGCGTTTCGGTGAGCAATGCCGGTCATAATAATGCCGAAATAAAAGCGGCTATCATTGGACAGGTAGAAAAATATACCCATCTTATGGTTTATGGCGAGATGATACAGTCGCCGCAAGTTCGTTATGGGGAATTATTGGTTTCCTTGTTGCCACCTAAGCTTAACAATGTATATTTTGTAAATTCCGGTTCGGAAGCCACTGATGGCGCCATAAAACTTGCCAAGCGGTATACCGGCCGCACCGAGGTGATAGCTTATAAAAATGCCTATCACGGCAGTTCCCAGGGTTCGTTAAGTGTTTTGGGGCACGAAGAACTTAAAAGGGCTTTTCGTCCTTTGATTCCGGATGTCCGCTTTTTACGGTTTAATGCCTTGTCCGACCTGGCCTTGATCAGTGAACGAACTGCCTGTGTGATTGTTGAACCGGTTCAGGGAGAAGCAGGTATCATACTGCCTGAGGATGGTTATCTGCAAAAACTCCGTGAACGCTGTGACGAATGCGGCGTTTTGTTGATTTTTGACGAAATTCAAACTGGTTTATGCCGTACGGGCCGAAACTTTGCCTTTGAGCACTGGGATGTGGTGCCAGATATCCTGGTTTTGGCCAAAGCTCTTGGCGGCGGTATGCCTTTGGGCGCATTTATTTCTTCCAAAAGTATCATGCAAACGCTTGCCTTCAACCCGGTGTTGACATATTACCACCTTTGGCGGACATCCCGTATGTTGTGCGGCAGGGATGGCATCACTACGGTATTTATTAAAAAATATAAATAATTCTGATACAGAAGATAAAGCAGATTTATTTTACACATTACTTAAAGATGCTATCCATGTAAAATCGATACGTTATAAGGGATTACTTATGGCAATCGAACTGGGTGATGCTGATAAATTGCAACAGTTTATAAAACTGGGGTTGGAAAAAGGTGTTATTTCCGACTGGTTCTTATTTTGCGATACGGCTTTTCGTATTTCTCCTCCCATGATTATTACACCAGACGAAATCACCGATGTGTGCAGGATAATCGAAGAATGTCTGAAAGAAATCAGGTGATATAAAGGTGAATCAGTACATTCAAAGAAAACCGGCACTGCCACAGATGTCTGGGGAAATTAGTATATATTACTGTATTCCCCCTATCAATCTTTCATGATACACCTTATAATGTCCCGCAATTTTTCCACATCGTTTTTATTAAAAACACGGTTAAATGGCTCAATACCAACATTTAACTTGAGGCTCAGTGGTTTCATGGTTTTCATTTTTTCGAGGTCTTCGGAACGTATAGGATAGTCAACCAAATACTCTGTCCAGGCCTGGTCACCGTAATGCGGTATTGGTTTACAACGTGCAATTGAATATAGATATAGCGTTTCTCCTCCCGATAAAGAAATGGATACTTTTTCGTTTTTTTCAATCACCTCCCTCAATGCCCCGCTGATCCAGAAATTCAGTGAAAAAACGTAGGATGTATCATTTCTTGAAATCAACACATAAAAAACATCAGTTCCGGTGAGTTTGGTTTTTATCTTTTGTATCTTAGTATTGGTTGTTGCATCGGTTTTATCAACATCAAACTTACAGGTCGTACTTTGAGTAAATCCATTAAATAACAATGTGTTACAAAAAATAAAAACAAAAAATATTTTTAATGATTTCATAAATTTAATTTTGGGCTATACAAATGTACAAAAATTGTGCTATTCCCGAAATACAAAAAAGAAAGTAGAAGACTAACAAACCTTAATTGTTTTTGATTCAAAAAATACATAAATTTGTTATCCACAAAAAATACAATTTTAAAAAAATCAAAA
>DAOOWO010000138.1:0-6765 GCA_035371225.1 Bacteroidales bacterium
CCTGAAAATTCTCCATGGCTTTATCAAAGAGTTTTATGGCTTTCTGGTTGGTGGTAGTATATTTTCCCTGTGCAAAGGCAAACTGCATGCAGAAAAGCAAAATAATTATTGTTGTCAGTGATTTGAATTGTGGCATAATTTGATGATTTATAATAATAACCTGACAAATATAAAATTATTTTGCAAATACCGCTTCAGGAAACTGAAAGTGGCGCAAAAGCGAGTCATTAGTAATACAAACTATGTATGGTTATTAGTAATACTTCACGCCTATTCCTTCCTCAAAAAACCTTAAAATAATTTTATCCCAATAATTTATTTATATATTTGCGGGAAGCATTAAATTGGTTTTTTATAGTTCAAAAATTTGAAACACAAAAGTAGCTTGTAGCAACACTGAAGACATAATTGAAAATAACGGTATTAATAGTTATCGGCACAGCAAGCAAAATAGTCAGGCTTCATGCCGGAAAAACAATAAATGACACGATAAAAAGTAAATTGATGTGGATTTTTCAAACATTACAAATGGAATCTCAAAAGTGATCGAGAAATGGGAACCGAAACTTATCAGCTTGCCGATTGATACAATCACGCAAAAAAGGAATAAACAAAACCGAACAATAAAACAGATACTTGGCCACCTGATTGATTCTGCATCAAACAACCACCAGCGTATGATACGGTTACAATATAACTCTGACTTGGTTTTTCCTGACTACAGGCAAGACAACGACTTATGGATTGCACTTCAAGATTTTCAAAACGAAGATTGGAATAATTTGATTCAACTATGGAAGTATTTTAACTTGCATATGATTCAGGTTATTAAGTCAGTTGACCAGTCGAAGCTTGATAATTACTGGTATGACTTTGAAGGGACAAAAGTAACTTTACAGCAGATGATTGAGGGTTATCTATGGCATATTGATTTACACTGCAATGAAATTCAAGAACTGATTGATAAATAAAGGAAGAAAAACTATCCGGGTAGGCAGCTCAGCCGGTCCGCCGTGAAAGATACCGCGGGCATGTTACACAAGTTCGTTGGCAACAAATTAAAAACATAACGACATAACGGACTATTTGCTCCTTAAAACCAGAAAAGAAAAAAACAAAAAATGAACAATTCGTGCATTCGTGGCATAAAATAACAGAAAAAAGAAATTGATTCTGCATTTGTGACAACCAAAAAAGCCACAATTTCACGAATAAAAAACGGATAAATTCGCTACATCCATAATAATATGGAAAAAATAATTTTACAAAGAAGAATGTTATAAGATTATCGGCAAATAGCCAAACATATCCAAAACATAATTAAAGAGGGTGAGTTAAACGAAGAAATGGTAAGTCGGAATTTCCTACTAACCACCCAACATGGTGCTATTTAAGGGAAAACACAGGAAGTTCATGTAAAGTATACAATTTGGATGTATTAATTTCTGTCAAGTATTGTATAAAATCTATTCGTGGAACCCAGTTTCGTATCCGGGTAACCCAACACCATAATGAATATATTCTCAAAGGTTTTACCATGGACGACGAGCGCCTGAAAAACCTGGGCGGTGGCTGCTATTGGAAAGAACTATTGCAGCGCATACGCGATATTCGTGCTTCCGAAAAAGTATTTTACCGCCAAATACTTGATATACCTATGAATAATAAACAAACAATAACTTCATACAATTGAAGTAACCCATCTTTGTATCTCTATAAGTTCTGTTTTTGCAAAAGTTTCATTAAAAAAAATTTTCACAAAGCTACACTGTGGAAACTCAGAGTCTGCCAAAGCAGATATAGAGGCCCTTTAAGACAGTTTCTTTTGGGCTTAAGGTATCCTCATAAACTTATGCGCCTGCAGTGAAACAGCCCATCCGGGATGCTCAAGTATGTAATTAACAATTTGCGGAATCATCGTTTTATAACGGCTCCATTCGGGTTGTAACAACAACCTGCACGAAGGTTTTACGAAACGGGCATTGGCTTCCGCCCAGTCAAAATCTTGTTCATCATAAATGATGACTTTCAGTTCATCCGCCTGTTGAAATATTTCGGCCAGAGGCGGCGCATTACGTTTGGGCGACAGGCAGATCCAGTCCCATTTTCCAGTTAATTTTTCGCTTCCCGAAGTCTCGAGGTACGTTTTTATGCCATGCTCTTTCAGCTTCGCACACAAATAATCTAAGTTATATAGCAGCGGCTCGCCGCCGGTAACAACTACGGCTTTAGCCGGACAGTCCAGCGCATGGGCAACGATCTTATCAGTGGATGTCAGGGGATGAAATTCCGCCTGCCACGATTCTTTCACATCACACCAGTGGCAGCCGACATCACACCCTCCGATACGTATAAACCACGCAGCTTTGCCGGCGTGTGTACCTTCGCCCTGCAAAGTATAAAACTCTTCCATCAAAGGAAGACATTTCCCCTCTATTAAAAGTTGTTGTGTATCCAATTTATTTATAGTACTCTTTTTTTGCTGCTTTCAGAGTGTTCATCAGCAGCCCCACTATGGTCATAGGACCCACTCCCCCTGGGACAGGCGTAATAAATGAACATTTTTTTGCCACCTCATCAAATTTTACATCACCTTTGAGGCGGAACCCGGATTTTGTGGTCCCGTCAGCCACCCTGTGAATTCCCACATCAATCACTACGGCATCTTGTTTTACCATTTCAGCGGTAACAAAATCCTGTTTGCCGATTGCCGCAACCAGAATATCTGCCTTGCTGCATATTTCGGCTAACTGCTGAGTCTTGCTGTGGCAAAGGGTTACCGTACAATTAGCCGACTTATTGTTTCGCGACAGCAAAATGCTCATTGGCGTGCCCACAATATGGCTGCGGCCTATCACCACGCAATTTTTTCCTTCGGTCTCAATCTTGTATCGTTCCAGCAACAGCATGATACCGTAAGGAGTGGCTGGCAGATAAGAAGGTAATCCTAACAGCATTCTTCCTGCATTTACAGGGTGAAAACCATCAATATCTTTTTTAGGGTTGATGGCCTCGATGATTTTTTGTTCGTTGATATGTTTTGGCAATGGCAGTTGTACAATAAAGCCATCTATTTCTTCGTCGTTATTTAAAAAATCCACTACTTTAAGCAGTTCGGCTTCGGGTATGTTTTCGGGGTACTTATATACCGAAGATATAAAACCCACCTCCTTGCATGAACGTTCTTTAGAGGCCACATAGGTTTGGCTGGCGGGGTCCTCTCCTACCAACACGGCTGCCAGATGCGGCGCTTTGCCTGTTTCAGCAATCATCTTACTAACTTCTTTGGCGATTTCGCTTTTAATCTCATCCGAGATTTTTTTTCCGTCGAGTAGAACCATCATTTATAAAATTAGATTATGCAAAAGTAAGTAATCTGGAACATTCAGTAACAATTTTTTTTTGGTCAATCTGACATCAGTATCTGTACCTGAGATTAACAGAAAGAACAATAGAAAAACGCCGGTTAACCTGGCTGAAAGTATTTGTATCACTATGCGAAAGGCATACACAGCAGGCAGTCATGCAGCCACTAAAGCCAAAAATTAATAATTGGATAAATCCAAAACAATTTCCACCAATGGATTTTTTCATATATTTGCCGTGAACTAAAATATAATACAGATGTTTGAAAACCTGAGTGAAAAATTTGACCGCGCTTTTAAGATTATTAAAGGACAGGGACATATTACCGATATCAATGTGGCCGAGTCGTTGAAAGAAGTTAGAAAAGCACTGCTCGATGCCGACGTAAGTTATAAGATTGCAAAAAGTTTTACCGAAGATGTCAAAGCGAAGGCGCTGGGGCAAAATGTGCTGACCTCCGTATCGCCCGGGCAATTGATGGTGAAGATTGTACATGACGAACTGACACAACTGATGGGCAGTGAAAAGTCGGATATCAACCTGAAGGGCAATCCAGCCATTGTGCTCATCGCGGGCTTACAGGGTTCCGGTAAGACTACTTTTGCCGCCAAGCTGGCCAACTACCTGAAAACGAAAAAAGGAAAAAATCCGTTGTTAGTGGCTTGCGATGTGTACCGTCCGGCTGCTATTGAGCAGTTAAAAGTGCTCGGACAGCAGATCAATGTGGAAGTATTCAGCGAGGAAGAAGATAAAAAACCGGTGTCGCTATCGAAAAAAGCCATTACCTACGGAAAAGAAAAAGGCCATAATGTTATCATCATAGATACCGCCGGTCGTTTGGCAATTGATGAGGAAATGATGAATGAGATATCCAACATAAAAAACGCCGTTGTTCCTCATGAGATATTGTTTGTGGTAGATTCTATGACAGGTCAGGATGCGGTGAACACAGCCAAAGCCTTTAACGACAGGCTTGATTTTGATGGCGTGGTGCTGACCAAACTGGATGGCGACACACGCGGCGGTGCAGCCCTGACCATCAGGTCGGTGGTGAACAAACCCGTGAAATTTATTGGCCTTGGTGAAAAGATGGATGCCATTGATGTGTTTCATCCTGAACGTATGGCCAGCCGTATCCTGGGCATGGGCGATATCGTCTCCCTGGTGGAGCGTGCGCAGGAGCAGTATGATGTGGAAGAAGCCCAGAAACTCCAGAAAAAAATTGCCAAAAACCAGTTCAATTTCAATGATTTTATCAGCCAGATAAAACAAATCAAGAAAATGGGTAATGTCAAAGACCTTGTTGGCATGATCCCCGGCATGGGCAAAGCATTGAAAGATGTGGACATTGACGAAAATGCCTTTAAAGGTATCGAAGCCATCATCGGCTCGATGACACCTGCTGAAAGAGAAAACCCCGACATTATCAACGGCAGCCGCCGTAAACGTATCGCTTCCGGCAGCGGCAACAGCATACAGGAGGTAAACCGGCTGATTAAACAATTTGAAGACACTCGCAAAATCATGCGTTCGATGACTAACGCCGGCAAAAACCCTGTAAAACAAATGCGGAACATGCGGCATATGATGAGGAAGTAGAGAGTCAGTAATCAGTTGTCAGGAGTTAGCAGTTAGAAGTTATGATTCAATAGTCCGCCATGGCGGAAAAGCCATAATTGAAAAATCAGAAGTGGAAAGCTGAAACCTAAAAATAAAATTAAAAAATAAAAAATTATGAAAAAAATTACCCCTTTTCTTTTTCTTGTTGTAGCATTGATGCTGTTTCAGACGGCGGCCTTTGCGCAACCCGGCTCCTCGTGCAGCACTCCCTACATGATTACTGCCCTGCCTTTTAATCAGGCCGCTATGACCACCGACGGCTTTCCTGATATTTTTGACAATACCGCTGCCTGTGCCAGTGACTATATGACTGGCAACGACTTTATTTTTTCATACACGCCGGCATTCACACAATACGTAAACATTGCATTGGCAAACACAGGTAATGCTGTGGGACTTTTTATTACCGACGGCTGCCCCGACCAGCCCGGTACTTTATGCGTGGCCTCCAACGAAGGTATGATGGGCAACCCCTCACTGACCAATGTGCAACTCAGCGGCGGCACTACCTATTATATTATTGTCTCCACCATGGATCCCATCATTTTTATTCCCAACCCTTCCACTGCTTTTGATATACAAATGGATATGATAAATCCTTTTGATGTGGCTGTAACGAGCATCATCAGCCCGGTATCGGGTTGCGCCCTCACTGCCGTTGAGGATATCACCCTGGAGTTGGCCAACCTGGGCATAGCTCCCGTGGATTCGTTCCTGGTGGAATACACAATTGACGGCAGCACCATTGTTACCGATACGGTGTATGGTCCCATCCTGCCTGATAGCACCCTGCAGTTTACTTTTACCATTAAAGGAAATTTCTCTTCACCCAGCACCACATACAACCTGGTTGCATACAGCAAACTGGCAGACAATAACCCGACCAACGACACTGTTGCTATGACTGTTGTCAACGCTCCGGTCATCAGTACTTTTCCTTACTACGAAAACTTTGAAACCAGCAACGGCGGATACGGCACCAGCGGCACACTGTCATCATGGGACTGGGGAACGCCCAACAAATCCGTGATTACACATGCTTCTTCGCCCACCAAATGCTGGGTTACAGGGTTAGCTGTAAACTATAACCAGGGCGAAGCTTCCTACCTTAACTTCCCCTGCCTTGATTTTTCGGGCCTCACCGCCCCCGTGCTGGAATTTGACCTTTGGGTAGCCACCACCGGAACATTAGACTATTGCCGTGTGGAATATTCCAAAGACGGCGGCACCACATGGCAAACCCTGGGACAACAAAATGATCCGATAAACTGGTATGATGGCGCCAATGGCTGGACCAGCCCGGGAACAGATTTTATTACTGTCCGCCACCGCGTTGACAGTCTGGCTGGTAATCCTAATGCCAAACTGAGGATATATTTCTATGGCAACCTCCTGAGCCAATCCGACGGGGTAGCTGTTGACAATATTCATATTTATCAGGCACCTGCCAACGACCTTGGTATCACCGAAATTCTTTATCCGGGCAGTGGCTGCGGACTTACAAACAATGAGTACATGCAGGTTACCATCGAAAATTTCGGCACTGCAGTACAGAGTAATTTCAATATCGGATTCTCTATTAACGGTGTTAATGCTACACCGGAAACGGTAAGCACCGCCATCAATCCCGGGGCTTCGCTGCAATACACCTTCATTACTCCTGCTAACCTCAGCGCCGTTCAGCAATACTCCATCAAATGTTTTACCAGCCAGGTAGCCGACGCTGATCTTACCAACGACACCACCACCATTACCATAAACAACATGCTCGGCATTAGC
>DAOOWO010000139.1:0-6755 GCA_035371225.1 Bacteroidales bacterium
AGATAATGATAGAAGCAATAAGAATGGCGCCTATAATTTTGTTGATGAACATTTTTGCATTATGCCACATAAATCGCAGTATCTTCTTTAATTTTGGCAGGCGGTATGCAGGCAATCCCGTACTAAACTGTTCAAATGTTTTTTTGAAAATATATTTTTTCAGCACCAGCGCCATCAAACCGGCAATTACCACCGAGGCTATGTATACAAAGAATAATACCGTTCCGGGATGTTCGGGAAAAAATGCAGAAATAAACAGCACATACACCGTAAACCTCGAACTGCACGACATCAGTGGATTTATCAGTGTCGTGATGATACGCGAATTTTTGTTTTCTATGCTCTGGGCTGCCATGATGGCCGGAACATTGCAGCCAAAACCCATAACCAGCGACATGAAGGATTTGCCGTTCATCCCCAGCGGACGCATTATCTGGTCCATTACCAATGCCACCCGCGCCATATAGCCCGATTCTTCTAATATCGACAGCAGCGAAAACAAAATGATGATGTTGGGCATAAAGATCATCACACCGCCAATACCTTTCAAAATCCCGTTTACCAACAAACTCCTGAAAACACTATCCGGCATTACCTTCATCAAAAAATCTTCAATCAGAAAGAACAAATCAGTCAGCCATATCATAGGATAATGTCCCAACCCAAAGGTAGCCTGAAATACCAGCCAGATGACACCAATAAAAATGATAATTCCCAAAACCTTGTTAGATAATATCTTATCTATCCGCCCTGTCAACCTATGCTTAGTATGGTGCATTATCACGCTTATTTTCGGTGCAAAGGTAAACATTATTTATAATTGTTCCAAATAAAAATTACAATTATTATTTATTCTTTTAACAGGCTGTAAATCATCAGATGTTTTCAAAATATTTTTTTAAAATGGATTTTATTATTGTTTTATTTTTTATTATTGTAGTACTCTTAACATTTCATATTGTACAATAAAGAATTACTCTATGGCTGTAAATAATTTACGATGGGGTTCGCGTATAGGACTCATTCTGGCTATGGCCGGCAATGCAGTTGGTTTGGGAAATTTTTTGCGATTTCCGGTTCAGGCGGTGCAGAATGGGGGCGGCGCATTTATTATTCCGTACCTGGTGTGTTTTCTGCTGATGGGCGTTCCCTTGTTGTTCATCGAATGGTCTATAGGCCGTTATGGCGGACAGTTTGGCCATCACACCACGCCTTTTGCCTTTAACAAGATGTCGAAAGCCCGGATGTGGAAATATATCGGGGTGTTTGGCATTTTCTCAAATATTACCATTGCCGCGTATTATTGCTATATCGAGAGCTGGACCATGTCGTATGTGTATCATTCTGCCGCCGGAACTTTTGCCGGAATGGATCAAAACAGCGTGGCAGCATTTTTTGATAATTATCTCAATGTGTTCACGTCTACCACCGGTATTCCTTTTGAAGCCATTGTTTTCTTTGTGGTTTGCCTGGCATTAAATACCTGGGTGTTAAGCCGCGGATTGAGCGGAGGTGTGGAAAAAGCGGCCAAAATAGGTATGCCCTTGCTTATTATTTTCGGGATATTTCTCGCCGTCAAAGCCATTTTTCTCAAAGCAGGACACGACGGGGCTGTGTACGACGGTACGGTAGGACTGAATTTTCTGTGGACACCGCAATATTCTTCGCTCACCAATCCCAAAGTATGGCTGGCTGCTGCCGGACAGATTTTTTTCACCCTGTCGCTGGGACAAGGCTCCGTGCAATGTTACGCTGCTTATGTAAAAAAGAAAGACGATATTGCGCTCAACGCCATGTCGGCCGGATGGATGAACGAGTTTGTGGAAGTGGTGCTGGGCAGTGCCATCATCATCCCGATTTCCATCGGGTACCTGGGTATTGATAGAGTGATTGAACTGACCTCTTTTGGCGGCCTCGGTTTGGGTTTCCGCACCATGCCTTTCCTATTTCAGCAGTGGGGGCCTGTGCTGGCTGCTGTGGCTGGTGTCGCCTTTTTTGGGTTGCTGTTCTTTGCGGGTATTACCTCGTCTCTGGCCATGGGGACTCCGGTAATGTCCTTCCTGATTGATGAGTTCAACTGGCGAAGGTCGCGGGCTGCCATGGGCTTCGGTTTTTCGGTTTTGTTGCTCGGACTTCCGACGGTTATATTTTTTCAGAAAGGAGTGTTCGACGAATATGATTATTGGGCCGGTACCGTGTCATTGGTGGTATTTGCCATGTTCGAGGCCATACTGTTTGCCTGGGTTTTTGGCTTGAAAAAAGGTTGGAAAGAGATTACCGACGGTGCCGATATCAAAGTCCCGGTAATCTTTAAATATATTCTGAAATTTGTTACCCCTGTAATTCTGATCCTGGTCTTTGTTACCTCGCTTATCCGCCCGGCCAACGACGACTGGGGCAAGGTGAGCATCACCGGCTGGGAGTTGCACCCCGAAAGTATTATTGCAAAAATCCGCAACGATCATGTCGGCCCTAACCATGAGTATTTTGCAGACAAATATTATTCAGAAACCTCTGGTGTGGTTGATTCTGTTTATACCTGCGAAGATAATAATGTGGTAAGCATTATCAATGAAGACAATACTGTAAAAACTTACGAAACCGCACTGACCAATACTGTCATAGTTAAAAAAGGCGATAGGGTTGATACCGGCGATGCGCTTTTCATCGGGAGTTTTATTAATAATGTGTTTTATGTGGATATGTCGCGGCTTTTACTGGTGGCTTTGTTTCTATCCATTTGCGTGCTCATATCCATCGCCTATCATAAACGTAAAAAATCAGGGGAGATATAGTTATGAATACAAGTGCACTATTGTTCATGATCATCACCCAGGCCATCATCACTGGCCTGATGTTGTATTTCTTCTTTAAGGTGCTTTTTGCCAAACCCAAAGTGGGTATCAACGAAGATTCTTACGCTGATAACGATGAACCAGCCGTTAAAAAATAAATTTCACTGATTGGTCTGCAACTGTTGGGCGCGAACGTTGGTGTAAATTATTTTTAAAAAAATGGCTAGAAGGCCATCAGAAATGATAATAGTTTTAGGTTATGATTCATAAGTTTTTTAAACTAAAAATACCGATGTTGCTGGCATTTTTGCTGGTATTTTTTTCTGCCGATGTTTTTTCACAAAATCTCGATATTGATTTGTTACGAAAAATCAACCTGAATCGTAACCAGAAACTGGACAATACTTTCAGGGTGATTACCAACAGCATGCGTCCTGTACAGATTGGTACACCCATAGTGTTGTTCGGCCTGAGTCTGACGACAAAAGACAGCGCGATGAGGCGTAACTTTTTTTATGTGGGCGCTACCATTCTTGTTACCACGGCCATCACTTCAGTTTTAAAACTAAGCATCAGGCGGCCACGGCCTTTTGTTACCTATCCCGATATTGAAAAAGAGACCGATGTGGGGCACTTATCGTTTCCTTCAGGCCATACCTCTGATGCCTTTGCCCTGGCCACTTCGGTAAGCCTGGCTTATCCCAAATGGTATGTCATCGTACCAATGTACCTGTGGGCCGGTGCTGTGGGCTACTCCAGGATGCACCTCGGCGTACATTACCCCAGCGATGTGCTGGCGGGAGCCGTCATAGGGGCCGGAACGGCTTACCTCTGCTACAAAGGTCAGCAATGGCTGTGTAAAAAAAGAAAGGTAAGAGCATGAAAATAGGCTATGTACAGACTTCGCCGGCTTTTGGCGACAAGCAAAAAAACTTTGAAGAAGTACGCCGGCTTGCCCGGGGTGTAAAAGCTGACCTGCTGGTGCTGCCTGAGCTTTTTGGCAGTGGCTATGCCTTTACCTCGCGCGAAGAGGCCGAAGCCCTGGCCGAAATAGCCGACGGACCCACTGCCGCTGTGCTCAAAGAACTATCGCAACAAACCAGCGCCGTGGTCGTGGCGGGCTATATCGAAAAGGACCGCGGCCGCCTTTATAACGCCGCGCTGGTGGTTTCGGGCAACATTGTGATTGACAGCTACCGCAAGATACACCTGTTTAACAAGGAAAAACTATGGTTCGATGCCGGCGACAAACCCCTGAGAGTATACGACATAAATGATGTGAAGACAGGGGTGATGATTTGTTACGACTGGATGTTTCCCGAAGTATGCCGTACGCTGGCTCTGCAGGGGATGCAGGTACTTGCGCATCCGTCAAACCTGGTCATGCCGTGGTGTCAGCGTGCCATGGTAACCCGCTGCCTCGAAAACAGGATATTTGCAGTAACAGCCAACAGGGTGGGCGAAGAAAACAGGGGCGAGGACCATTTTGTGTTTACCGGTGCCAGCCAGATCACCGCTGCCGATGGCTCTATATTGTCTTCGGCTCCTGTCTCGGAATCCTATTTGGCTGTTGTTGAGGCAGATGTAAATCAGGCCGTTGATAAAGACATCAATGCCTATAATAATGTTATTTCTGACCGCAGGACCGAGTTTTATGAGTTATGATAATTCAGGAAACAGATGACCGAAAGTACAATATCAGGTGTTGTATGATACGGCATTCTAATCATTTAAATTCAAATCCATGAAAACATTCCAAATCTTTTTAATCTCTGCTGCCGTTGTCATGATGACAGCAGTGGGTTGCCGCCACAGCACCCTGGCTGGCAAGGAAATCAATATCAAACTCGATTCTTTGAGTCTGAACGGCAAAGAAGCCATCGAGAACAATCTGGCCAAAGAAACAAGTGTGCTGTACGTAAAAGCACACCTGAAAAAACAGGTGGTTACCATCATTTTTGATTCGGTGAAAGGAGATCAGAACCAACTGATGTCGGCTCTGCAAAAAATGGGATACCAAACCGCGCTTACCGGCCCGGTGGTGCCCGGCGAAAAATAATTTTTATGAATAGTTTTTTAAAAAATTGTCTGCAACAAAATAATTATTAAATTCGCTCTGACTAAATTTGCGGCCGATGAGTACAAAGAAACTGTTTTTGTCCATGCTGTTGTTGCTTTGCTTTCAGTATGCTTTTACGCAACAATGGGAACTGAAAAAAGAAAGCGACGGGGTAAGAGTTTATACACGCCCGGTAAAGGGTTCAGGTATAAGGGAGTTTAAGGGTGAAATTATAGTCAAATCCAACCTGTGCAATATCTTATCCGTTATTCAAAGAATCTCTGATTATCCCAAATGGATGTACAATTGTTCTTATGCCGAACAAATCAAAAAAGTCAACGAGGCCTCGGGTTATATCTATTCCGTCCTCAAGCAGTCGTGGCCGGTGCAGGACAGAGATTTATGCTCTTATTACAGCGTGGTGCAGGATAGCATTACCAAGGTAATAACCATTACGATGAAAGGCGTTAAGGATTATATCCCTGTTAAATCCGACAAAGTGAGGGTTCCCAGCCTGAAAGGTTTTTGGCAACTGATACCGCTGGCAAAAGGGGTAACCAAAATAATTTATCAGGTGCATTCCGAAGCGGGTGGCTATGTGCCCGAAACCGTTGTCAATGCCTTTATTACTGATTCTCCCTATTATAACCTGCTCAATCTGAAAAAAATTGTAGAATCGCCGCTGTGTCCTCATTCAAAGATTGAAAACCTGAAAGAGTTCTGAAGCAATAACAAAAAAGCTTAAAGGCCCTTTTGCAGTACGACGGATAAGGAATATAGCCGGCAACATATTAATGACGGTAAATAAAATACCAGTTTATGAAACATCCCGATGATATCCTTATTTCATCCTGCTGCGATAGCGTGCATGTGTTTCTTGCCGCACATGCCGATGCCGCAAACGTAAAAAAATATTCCCGTTATTTCCGCGAAGGTTACGATGCCTGGGGCGTTGACGATAAGACCATGCGGGCGCAGCGCGACTTATGGTTCGACGAATGGAAACAGCAACTCAGCCGGCAACAAATGCTGGCGCTGGGCGACAGGCTGATGGCCACGGGCAAATACGAAGAAAGCATCGTGGCGATAAACCTGCTGATACAACTGCAGAAAAACGACAAGGCCGGTATTTTGGCCCGGGCGGGAGAATGGCTCGAGAATTCTGTTGTCAACTGGGCACAAACCGATTATATGTCGGGTGAAGTCATTTCTCCCATTCTGCTAGCTGATTCAGCGCAGGTGGACGAATTGCTGCCGTGGAGGGTATCTTCCTCGAAATGGAGGCGGCGCGCGGTGCCGGTATCGCTCATCAAACTGATGAAAAAAACGGGCGAGCCTGAAAAGCTCCTCCGCATCATTGACCCCCTAATGAAGGATGAGGTAAGGGAAGTACAGCAGGGTCTGGGGTGGTTTTTACGTGAAGTATGGAAAAAATATCCTGCACCGGCGGAGCATTTTCTGTTAAAATGGAAAGACAGTTGTGGCCGGCTCATTATACAATATGCTACAGAACGCATGGATGCCTCCCAAAAATTACTTTTTAAAAAAAATCCGGCAAGGAAAAAGGAAAAATGATTAAAAAGCATATCGAATAAGATACTGCTTATCTGTGCTGCTTTAAAACCGTTGATAATTTCTTGTCCAAAAAACTCCTAAAATCTGGTTTTATTTAGGGCATGCTGAAAAACACGCAACGCACACATTATTAATACAGTATGCTGTCATTTAAGCATTTAAATGCAGGTATTTTATCGAAATTTATTGAAAAACCGTGCCTCTCAATATTATGTGAAACAAACAAATACATCTTCTTTAATTTGGTTGTACTAATTTTATGTTTTGTGTTACATGAATGTTTTACACGGAGTGTGTTTATGCCGATTTGAAAAATATCCGCCACG